>CAYOJT010000004.1:0-27147 GCA_964404365.1 uncultured Bacteriovoracaceae bacterium | reverse complement strand
CGACGACGTGGAAATCGCGTGGGTACACCTCGATAGCGAAATGCCCTACTACTACCGAAACGCCGATGGCGATGACGTTTATTTTGTTCATGAGGGTAAGGGCAAACTCGAAACCGACTTTGGTCCCCTGAACTACGAAGCGGGCGATTACCTCGTGATTCCGCGTGGGACCGTTTACCGATTCGCCTCGACCGAAAAAACACGTTTTCTAAACGTCCTCTCGGTCGGCGAAATCCGCTTGCCGGAAAAAGGGATGCTGGGACAGCACGCGCTGATCGACCCTGCGATGATTCGCGTGCCGACTCCTGAGGATCCCGGCAAGCTTGCTCAGAAATCCGGAACCTACGTTCTGAAAATTCGACGTCTAGGCGAAGAAACCACTGTGACTTACCCCTACTGCCCGATCGATACGGTGGGCTGGAAAGGCACTCTCACCGTATGGCAAATCAACGTGCGAGACATCCGTCCGGTCTTGAGCGATTCTTACCACCTCCCACCTTCTGCCCACACGACGTTTGTGTCGCAGGGATTTGTAATCTGCACTTTCCTTCCGAGACCTCTCGAAAATGGCGATCCAAACGCGATGAAAGTGCCGTTCTATCATTCGAACATCGATTACGACGAGGTCCTTTTTTACCACAGCGGCGAATTTTTCAGTCGCGAAGGAATCAAACCCGGGATGCTCACCTTCCACCCTCAAGGGATCCACCATGGTCCACAGGAGAAAGCGATCGAACGCTCGAAATCCGCATCAAGAACCAATGAAGTCGCAGTGATGATCGATACGCGTCGTCCGCTTAAAGTCGAACGCTGCCTCACTGAAATCGAAAACATGAACTACTGGAAGAGCTGGATGTCAAAATGAATAACCCTATCGGATTAACTGGAATTGAGTTTGTTGAGTTTTCTTCGCGTGAACCCGAAAAGCTCCGGAAGCTTTTCATGGAGTTCGGCTTTTCATTCATCGAACGACACGAAAAACGCGCGATCGAACATTTCGTTCAAAACGAAATCCACTTCCTCTTAAATACTGAAGCGGGCTCGAGCGCGTTAATCTTCCAGGAACGCCACGGGCCTTCGATCTGCTCCATGGGCTGGAGGGTAAAAGATCCAGCCGCTGCATTTCGAATCGCCTGCGAGCGGGGCGCACGTGCCGCGATCAAATCGGACTATTCGCGTGACGGGAAAGAGATCCCTGCGATTTATGGCATCGGGGATAGCCTGATCTACTTCATTAACGATGTGGCAGCCCAAGACTCACATTCGTTTTACAGCTCGATGGGCTTTCAAGCGGCAAAGGACGCAAAAATCGTTCAAGAAAAAGGCTTTATCAGCATCGACCACCTCACCAATAACGTTGAAAACGGGACGATGAAAAAATGGGGTGACTTTTACAAGAATATTTTCGGTTTTACCGAAGTTCGCTATTTCGATATCCGCGGAGTTCAAACCGGACTCACCTCTTACGCGCTCAAGTCGCCCTGCGGAACGTTCTGCATTCCGATTAACGAAGCGAAAGAAGAGAAATCCCAGATCAATGAATACCTCCGAGAATACAACGGACCGGGTATTCAACACCTGGCATTCCTCACGAACGATATTTTATCGTCGCTCGATCGCCTGAAGGGTTCGTCCATCGAAACCCTCGACATCGACGCCGATTATTACAAGGAAGTTTTTGAACGCGTGAAGAACGTTACGGAAGATAAGAAGAAAATTCAGGACCTGAAAGTTCTCGTGGACGGAGATGATGAGGGATACCTCCTTCAGATCTTCACGAAGAACATCATTGGGCCGATTTTTATCGAAATTATTCAGCGAAAGAATCACTACTCGTTTGGTGAAGGAAACTTTAAGGCTCTTTTCCGATCCATTGAGCGCGATCAAGCGAAACGTGGAATTTTCGGAGAGTCTGCATGAAGAAGCCTGAGTTCACGGCGCAGGACAACGAGACTTGGAAAAGACTCTACTCCGCGCAGCGTGATAATGTATTTGAGCGCATTCATCCGCTTTTTAGTCAGGGTCTCGATTTACTCGAGATTCCAGCCGATCGGGTTCCCGATCTGGATATCGTGAACAAAAAACTTCAGGCACTGACAGGATTTAAGGGCGTTTACGTGACGGGCTTTGAAGGCCCGCTGTCGTTTTTCCCGATGCTCGCGCGTCGTGAATTTCCGATTGGAGCCTTTATCCGCTCTTCGGATGACCTATCCTACACTCCTGCTCCTGACGTTTTCCACGACCTTTACGGGCACTTACCTTGGCTTGCGAATCATGAATACGCTGACTTTTCTCAGAAGTTCGGCGAAGTCGCGTCCCGCTACCTGGATAAGCCAGGAAAACTGAAGCAATTTGATCGCTACTACTGGTTTACGGTTGAGTTTAGTTTGATCCGCACACCAAGCGGGAATCGCGTATTCGGGGCTGGAATCTCGTCCTCAAGCGGCGAAACGAAATACGCGCTCTCATCGACGCCCGAGGTTCGGCCCTTCAATTTAGAAGAAATTCGAAACCAAGATTTCAAGATCGACGAATTCCAGAAGAAACTTTTCCTACTCTCGTCTACTGATCAGCTCTATTCGAGCCTTGTAGAATTTGAACAAGGTTTAGCTTGCTGCAATTGTGGGAAGAAGGAATGTGGTAAAACTTAGGCTTTTACGGGTTTAAAACGCGGAAGAAGCCGAGGCGGGATGTGTGAAGGCGAAAATTCGTCAGGCTGGTGACTGCGAAACCATCGGAGGGTTCGCGGAACGAAGACAAAAACCACCCCGATCATTCCAATCGAAACCCAAATGACCCCCGCCACACCAAAAAATCCAATAAGCCCTAACCAAAATCCAAGAAACGCGCTCGTCAGGAAGAGTTTTCGAAAATAGCGGAATGGATTGGTTCCCGAGATGAACGCGCACTCTAAGGACTCTCGCCCAAGCGCCTTCAGAAGATTTGGAACGAAAAGGACGTATTCGTTATCCGTCAGGAGGGGTTTCTGGTCGTCAGTCCAGGTGCGATTGAAAAAGACCATTTGTCTCCCGTCCTGCAGAGTCAACTCACAAGAATAGAGCCTTTTTTTAGGATTCCATTGAAGCTCGACTCGCTTCATCTGGTTCAAGTTTACTTTTTCGACGGTTTCAGGCGCATCAGCTCCAAAACCGGTGTGACGAGTACGTATGGCGATGTGATCTGGATACAGCGTCCAAACCTGGACCGGGGCTATAGCGTCTGCGCGAGTCGTGTAACTCGGGAATTTCATCTCACTCTTAGTGTATCGAGAGGCCCGAAACTAGCAAGCCCCGGACTCGGATTCTTCGGAGTTTTCGGAAAAACCGCGCGCCTTCGAATCCACCTGAAGCTTCCGCGCGTGTTCTGCTCGTTTCGGGCTTTTCTCAATTCCCACCGCGTGGAAACCGAGAGAATTTGCGACCGCAAGAATGCTTCCCTGGCCACAAAATGGGTTAATAATGGTGTGAGTCTGCGTCTCTGTGCGAACAAACTCGAGAGCTACCTTACATGCCTCAAAGCCCATACCTCGCACCCAAACCTTATCGCCTAAACTCTCGAGAACATCAGGGGTGGACCGCGAAACATCAGGTCGTACCGACTTTGAAAATGCAAGCAGGTGCGAGTAGGCAGGCTTCCCGAAGGTGGTATTTCCGGGAGCAGCTCGACAAAAAATCTTATGGAAAAGCGTGGCGTGACCGAGTTGATCCGCAGCTTTCGAGACGAGATATGCCTTGTTCACCCACTCCCCTTCGAACTTAATGTCGGACTGAAAAAAGAGGGTAACACCGGCTTCCGGGGTTTTTGAAAGGATGAGTCGAGCGGTATCCGTAAACCAGGTCTTCCACTCAGCCAGACTGAGGCCCGGAAATTCAGAGAAGTCGGGCAAGGACGCTATCAGCGATGTTCCCGGCTGGACGGGATGAGCCTGGAGCCAGGCGATCGCATCCGTAGCATGGACCGTTCGCGTGGGCTGGGTAGAATTCATCATTTTCTATCTATGCCACGAGATTTCGGTAAAATGAAAGCATGAGTCCAGGCGAAAAACTTCCCTTTTCGATCCCCCTTCAGGAGATCGAATTCACGTTTGCCCGGAGCTCCGGTCCGGGCGGCCAAAACGTGAACAAGGTGAACACAAAGGCCGTGCTTCGTTGGTCGGTACTCGAATGTACCAGCATCCCTGAACCCTATCTGTCTCGGATTCGCCTGCGGCTTGCTTCTCAACTCACACTTGCTGGAGAAGTTGTCCTTTCATCCGATCGATTTCGCGATCAGATCCGGAACCGGGAAGACTGCCTTCAGAAATTAGAGGCTTTACTCATCCAGGCCCTCCACGTTCCAAAAAAACGTAAAAAAACGAAGATCTCAAAAAATAAAAAACGTGAAAATCTTCATAAAAAACGAAAACATTCTGAGAAAAAGAGAATGCGAGCAAGATTCGATGTCGACTAAGCACACCACACCACTCTCCCACCACATTCGAGAGAAAATATTTTGGATCGATATCACTGTCGTCGGAATTCTCTGGCTAGCAGCCATTCTGACGGAGAACACTTTTACTTATTCTAAAATTTTAAAGATCGTCGCTCTCATGTCGACCCTCGACGTGATTGGATTCTTCTCTTTCCACGCACTGGGAGCGGGGCGAAGTCTCCTCATTCAGGGGTTTTTGGGCGGAATCATTTCAAGCACCGGAACCTTTCTAAAACTCTCTTCGCGTCACCGAATTCAAGATAATGAACTTCACGCACTGACCCAATCTCTCCTCTTGGCCCTTACCGCGATGCTTTTTGAGTGCCTTCTCATAATCTACGCGCTGAGAGCAGACGCATTCATGGCGATTGCGCTCCCGGTCCTCGTTCAGAGCGCTCTGATCGTTTCTTTTATTCTTTTTTCGCACGGTCGAAATACGATTCATTCTGAGATCGAAGGCATGACGAAGATGATCGAAAAGCCGGTCATTTGGGTGCGTGTTGTGAAAATTTCGGTCCTCATATCGGCGTTAATCTATGGAATGCGGTTCTTGAATGAGAAATTGAACCTGGACCCCTCCTGGGGAGCATTCATCGCATCCTTTTTCGAGGCTCATGCGATTACCGCTGCGACCATTGGGGCCGATGAGCTAACAGCCACCCATGGTCAGAAAATTATGCTCATGATTCTGAGCGGAAATGCCATCAGCAAGACCCTGATCTGCATGCGTTCAGGTTCGAGAAAGTTAGTGATCCGCGTCGGCGGCATCCTCTTCCTTTCGTTGGGCGTCGCTTGGATCATCAGCCATTTCTTTTCCGGGTGAGCCCAGATAGAATGGGGTTATGAAATCAACACCCACACCATCGACCGAGCGCGACCTCGTATCCACAGATGACCTCTGGAAAGTGATCGGAGCATCTTCCGCGGGCACGCTGATCGAGTGGTATGATTTCTATATTTTCGGGAGTTTAGCGACCATCATTTCGAATCTCTTCTTTCCGAAAGGGAACGAGACGGTTGCGCTGCTCCTAACGCTTGCGACTTTTGCCACCGGATTTGTCGTCCGTCCTTTTGGCGCAATCGTCTTTGGGCGAATGGGCGATCTGGTCGGACGAAAAGTCACGTTCATGATCACGCTCCTCCTCATGGGAGGTTCCACATTTTTGATCGGCTGCTTACCCACGTATGAACAAATCGGCATTTTCGCTCCGATCCTGCTCCTCCTCCTTCGTCTTCTACAAGGGCTTGCGCTCGGTGGGGAATATGGCGGAGCTGCGACTTATGTTGCAGAATATGCCCCTGATCGAAAACGCGGATTCTACACGAGTTTCATCCAAACGACTGCGACTTTGGGACTCTTTGTTTCACTTGGAGTCATTCTCGCGACTCGCTCTACTTTAGGAGAAGATGTCTTTAAAGCTTGGGGCTGGAGAGTACCCTTCCTCGTGTCCGTGCTCCTTGTTGCATTTTCCTACTACATCCGTACGAAAATGAAGGAATCCCCCGTTTTCGCGAAGCTGAAGGCGTCGGGGAAGGCTTCGAAAACGCCACTTCGCGATAGCTTCGTCGAACCTGAAAATCGGAAGCTCGTGATTCTCGCGCTGATCGGTGCGACTGCCGGGCAGGGCGTCGTTTGGTATACGGGTCAGTTCTACGCGCTCTATTACCTACAGACCGTTCTGAAAATTCACTTTGTTACGGCAAACCAAATCATCGCTGTAGCGCTTCTTCTCGCCACACCTTTCTTTATCTTCTTTGGTGCCCTTTCTGACCGAATTGGCCGAAAGAAGATCATGATGACGGGAATGCTGATCGCAGCACTTTCCTACTATCCGATTTATTCGGCCATGCTCTCCGCATCTGGATTCAACCCCAGCCAACCCGATCTCGGATCGCCTGAACCGAACGTCGTCGTTTTAACGCTTCTCGTGTGGATTCAAGTGATCTTCGTCACGATGGTCTACGGTCCGATCGCGGCGTTCTTGGTTGAACTTTTCCCAACTAAGATTCGCTACACGTCCATGTCGCTCCCCTATCATATCGGGAACGGCGTCTTTGGTGGCTTAGTACCTTTGATCGGGACGTGGGCTGTCTCTAAAACGGGCGACTTGCATGCGGGTGTCTTTTACCCGATCACCATCGCGCTCGTGACTTTCGTCATCGGGTCGACGCTCATTCCAGAAACATTTCGGAAGAATCTCGCGGACGATTGAGGAAGTGACGCTACAGCGATGTCAGTGGGTTGAAGATCACCCAATGGAAGCATTCTAAAGTCTCAAGCATTTCCGAAAGGCCAGTGTTTTTAAGTGTCATATTTGACACTGTTTTTATTCATATCAGGTAGTGAGATGATCCTTAGATGAAATTTGCTGCCATCGTTTTGGGCTCGTTGCTCTGTTTAAGTGTGCTTTCTGAAGATGCATCGGCATTAAGAGATAATGAACCAAGATGGGCCTGTGATTTCGAATCGGGTGCGTGGCGCTGTGAGGGTACTCCTGCGTGTCGCTACAACTGGTGTCCGGGAACTAACAGTGACCCAGGTTGTTTCGGGTGGTTGCCGCGGGGACAGTCGCTCCCTGTAGGTAGTGCATGGCCAGATTGTAGATTATACGTCTCTCCTGAGAGTTATTAATCTTCAAATTCGAGTAAAGTACAAATTCTGAAATCTTACCTAAGTCGCCTAGTGTGTTCGATCTCTTATTTTAAAGCGGGTCGTGTTTAATCCTTGTAATGCACCGATCTTGTTACCCTGTTAAAAAAGACGAACGCCTCTTCACCCATGTTGACTGCGGATGGCGAAAATAAAGTAGATACGGAAAGCGGTTTTTGATCAATTTTCCCATGATTTTTACTAATACTCAAAACACCTGTATCGATACAGGTGTTTCACCGAAGCGATCGGTTTTAAACGCTACTTCAATTTCTCTTTCAACTCGGAAAGTTCGAGCCACTCGCTTTCGGCGGACTCAAGCTCGGTTCCGAGTTTGTTCAACTCGTCGATTTTGGCGCGGGAAACAAAGCCTGGATCTTCGGCCATTTTCTGATTCAGCTCTTCAATGAGTTTTTGATTTTTTTCGATGATCTTCTCGAGTTCCGAAATCCGTTTCTCGGCTTTTTTGAGTTCTCGCTCGTTTGCCTTCTTTTGTTCGCGAGCCGCTGCGCTATCGGATGGCGCCTGGAATCCCGTAGACTGCCCCGCTTCGGCTCGTCCCACAGAGGGAGCCTGAGCCCCGCCCGGATTCAGCACTTCCCTTTGAAGCCGCCAGACGTAATCGTCGTAGGTGCCGTAATGGAGATTCATCTTTCCGTCACGAATTTCTAAAATCTTCGTCCCGATCCGGCTGATAAAGCTTCGATCGTGACTCACAGTAATCACAGTCCCAGGATAGGCTTTCAGCGATTCTGTCAGCGCCTCAACTGTTTGGAAGTCCAAGTGGTTCGTCGGTTCGTCGAGGACAAGGCACGAGGCCTTCTGCAGGAGAATCTGTCCAAGCGCCACCCGTGCTTTTTCGCCGCCCGATAAAACGGAAATGGGCTTATAGACATCATCGCCTGAGAAAAGGAGCGACCCCGCTAAGTTTAAAACCTGCTGCGGGAGGACGCTGGAGTGCGATCCGATCGACATCGCTTCGAAAACAGTATGATTCGGGTTTAAGCGCTCTGCTACGTGCTGAGCATAATATCCGATCGTGACTTCGTAGCCGTAAGTGATCTCGCCTTTGAGAGGTTTCAATTCGCGGGATAAGGTTTTTAAGAAGGTCGACTTCCCCGCTCCGTTCAATCCCACGATCGCGACATGGTCTCCACTCACGATCTGAAAATTCACATTCGAAACTACCGTTTTCGTTGGATAACCGAGATCCACTGAATCGAGCGCCGTGATCACTTTTCCCGTACGCACGGGCGGCGGAATCGGAATACGCGCTCCATGCGGCAGAGGTTTAACCTCGATTTTCTCCATCCGATCAAGCGATTTAAGTCGTGACTGCGCTTGAGAGGCTTTCGAGGCCTTTGCTCCGAATCGCGCGACGAAATCGAGAACTTGCTTTCGTTTTTCAGCAAGCGATAGAGCCCGTGCTTCGAGTTGAGTTCGAAGGAGCTCTTTTTGTTCGAAATAATCGTCAATATTTCCGTTAAATTTCGTGATGTCGCCGGACTCAACCTCAAGAATATGGTCCGTTGTTCTCCGAAGAAATTCTCGATCGTGGGAGATCAGGAGAAACGCACCTCGGTAGCCCTGCAGGAAGTTCTCAAGAACGATGAGGGTCTCGAGATCCAAGTAGTTCGTAGGCTCATCGAGCAGCATCAGGTTCGGTTCGCAGGCGATCAGGTAGAGAAGCTTAAACCGCATCCGAAAGCCGCCACTAAAAGAGACCACGGGCCTTGAATACATTTCTTCAAGAACACCTAAGCCCAATCCCAGGCGCTTCACATCCCAGATCGGCATCGTCGTTCCGCGCGTGAGGTAGTCTTCGACCGTATCGGTTGGATCCCATTGATCGTGTTGAGAAAGATAACCCAGGCGAAGGTGGCGGGCTTTCGTGAGTTTACCCGAATCGAGTTCCTGCTCACCGATCAGGATCTTAAAGAGCGTCGTCTTACCCGCCCCATTCGGACCGATGACTCCGACGTGCTCCCCTTCGTTCACCGCGAAGGTCGCCGTATCGAATAAGGTCTTGGGGCCGTAGGCCTTCGAACCGTCTTGGAGCTGAAGGAGGGTCGCGCTCATGAAAAAAGACTTACCACGAAACCTAACGTTTTCACCGCAGATCCTAACCTTGCGAGTCCTCAGCGCTTAAAATAGCTATTATATTTCATATATTTACGGCACAATCCAAAAACAAATTAAAATGGTCGGGTAAATTGACACATCAGGTCTAATCCTATATTCTGCTGACCTTTCGCGGAGTTCACGATGAATTTCGTAAAAACTCAGGATCGGAATTGGAAATGAATCTTACCCCACGTTTCGCTTTCGCCGCCTACCTCGCTCTCGCCGTACTCTCGGCCCATACCGCGGTCGCAGAAGTCGATTTCGACGAGATCAATGAAAGTTTCGATCGCGTTTCATCCGAAGACGCCGCCCAAATCCTCAACCAAGTTCAAAGGCTTGAGAATGAGAACGAAAGCGAACTTCAAAAGCAGACTGCAGAAATTTTTAAAAACAAAGGCAAATGGACTTTCAAATTTCTACTCGTCAAAGACGATGGAACTCAGATTCCACTCACAGAGCAGGGCGCACGCGACCTGATGATTCCAGCTTCGATCGAAAAACTTTTCCCGGGCTACATCGGATATAAGAAGTATCCGGATAAGTTTACGACTTCTATCGTCGCTTACGAAGATGCGAGGACAGGAAATATTCGTCGCATGAAGAAAAAGATGACGATTGAAACCGTTCCCTATCTCAGTCACATGCTTCATCAAAGCGACTGCGGAGAAGCTGAGACGACCTACATCAAATTAGGAGAATCCAACGCCGTTCTGAGCTACCTCACGCAGGACATGGCTCTTACGATTCCAGCGGGAACAAAGATCATAGACGGTTCAGGACTCAGTACAAGTAACCGCCTCTCGGCGGAATTCATGACCACGTACCTGACTAAGATTCTCACGACCGACGATTCATACCGCAACTTCAGAGAACTCCTCGCTCAACCGGGGCAGGACGGAACGCTACAAAATCGATTACCGAGCTTAACTGGAAATCTTTTCGCAAAGACCGGATCAATGAAGAACTCCAGAGTCGCCTCGCTCGCAGGTTTTGTGGATACGAAGCTAGGAACACTCGTTTTTACGGTGATTGGATTCGGCTATCCGCTTGCGACAAACGCCGATCGTATCACTTATCCAAACTGCACTTCTCCCGTGCTCACACGTCGCTCCATTTGCATCGCACGGACCTGGATCGACGAAGCAGTGAAAAATCACGCCGACTGGCTGAATACCCTCCCGGAACTACCGGATGTGGCCCAGCCCGGGCTGAATTAATCAAAATTCAAACCGCAGCTTGAACGCTTAGTTCGGCGGAGGCGGAGGTGGTGGAGGCGGCGGAGGTGGTTGCTGTCCAGCTGCTGGCTGCTGCCCTCCGGGAGGTGGTGGTTGCTGGGCTGGCGGCTGCGAGCCAGGGACCGGCGCCTGACCTCCGGGACTAGACGATCGAGAAGGACCGGAAATTCTCTTCCGGCGAGAGAGAGAACCCGGTGCTTCGATGCGCTCAATACTTCCGCTCACATTCATGCCCGCGCCCCGTTCGCGACCCTTCTTCAAGCTGTGGCGCGCTTCTTTTCTTTCTTCCCGGCGCTCTTCGCGTTTTTCTAGGCGCTCTTGTTTCTTTTCCTCTCGAAGATTTGCCTTTTCAGCGCGACGCTCTTCTCGCCTCTCCTGACGCTCTTCCTTCAAATTCTCGCGAACGTCGTTTCTTGCACCCTCGGGGCGGTCACTTCCCTTACCTTCATTTAACGGAGTACCATCATCGTTGAGTTCTAAAACAGATCGAATACGCTGACGGCTCGCCTTTGTTTGACCGGTACTCAGGCGCTTTAAATTTTTCTGAAACTGCCTGAGCTGTTCGATCGGTTGTCGAGGCTGATGTCGCAGGCGAAATGCAGCTGGGTGAGCTTTTTGGAGTCTTTCGCGAAAATCCTGAGGATTAAATCGCTCACGAATAGGAGCACGGTCCACTGCCCAAGAAATACGATCTTCTGTCAAAAGACGTTCGACCATTTTCCCACTTCGGAGCGTGGACTCATCCTTTGCAAGATGCACCTCTCCTTCGAATGTCGAGAAGAAGCTCGATCCACTTCGATATTCGACGGTGAATTCCGTCCCCCGAACACCGAGAACCGCTGCCCGAGTCTTCAGCGTAAATTTATATTTTTCATTAATAACCGTTCCGGGAGGAGGAACAGGAGTCGGCGTTGGGGCAGGTTCCGTTTTAGTCACGCGCGCCCAAATCATACCTTCCGTCACGTTAAACTGTGGCGCCCCGGTCGCTGAGCCTAGCCACTGGAGTTTCGTGTGCTGCGAAACAGAAATTTCAGCAATTCCGGGAAGGATTACCTTACACCCGCCGGACCCGGAATCTAAGAGATCCCCTTCCTCGATGAGATCACCGGGGTAAAGTTCGATCGATTCACCACCCCGCTCTAGTCGAACAAAGTCATACCCATCCACGCTTTCGAGATACGGCTCGATGGCCGAAGCCTGGAGAGGGGTAATCCCAAGACCTAGCCCGAAAAACAGGAGAATAACTACGACTTGCAAACCTAAATTCCGTTTCGAGGTGATCAGCATGATGATGAGAATCCTTCGCGTTTACTCAAGCTTACAGCAGTTTTAGACGAGCTTGCATGCGAAATGATGAAAGCGTCAATGCTCCGACATCGCGCACTTCGAAGATTTTACACTATAATGAAGGAGAGTGATGGAAGTGCAAGTGCGCCAGTCAGCTGGAAAACCTTCGAGCCGCGGTCACGGGAGCGTTCGCATACTGCGACTGCTTCTGACTACATGCGCTTTCATGAGCTCATCCGCATTCGCGGTGGACTATATCCCAGGCTACTCGACTAAAGACTCTGAGAATCACGGCGATAAATTTGCGTTTTATCTCGATGGATCTATTGAAGCGCGAGTGCGCGGCTATGAACACCCCGCAACCGCGAGCATATCTAAAAGTCATGCGCTCGCACTTCAAGCACGTTTTGGAATCCGACTTTGGCGAACGATTTTGCTGGGGATAGCCCCGGAGTATCAATACTTGAACCAGTTTGATGATACAGGAGCATTCGTCGGAAACTGGTCGGGAACTCAGCTCACCTACTTAAAACCAACTTTCGGGATTCAATTTAACTCCCTGAAATTCGTTCTCGCCTATGGAATGAAAGAACAAATCAACCTCTCTTCAAAAACTTCGACCGGCCAAACCCTGTCGTACTCCTCTGGTACGAGCTACCAAGCCGAAATCGATTTCAAGTGCAGCGATGTCGATAATGTCACGCTCCATTACTCCTACGGATCGTACAAGAACCAAATCTTAGATGGAGTTGAAACAACCCTCGCTTCCCCAGTGAAGTGGAGCGCCTTCGGCATCGGATACACTCGAAGCATTTTCTAACGCGCTCGTGGCCAGCGCATATAGATCTGATCGTGAAATTTCTTAGGAATCGGCGCTCCGGTATTGAACGGAAAGAATAACAAAAACCAAATCGCCGCAAGATACGGAACCCAATACCCCAAGCGGACCCAAAGCTTCCCGTGCGTATCCAGCATGCGATCGATCGTGCTTCCTAAACACATACACAGGAACGGAACTGCTGGGAGATAGTGATACGAAAACATGATCCTGGGTGAAAACGTCCACGGCACCCAAAAACAAACATAGCCAATGATGAAAAAATTCATCGACGTCTTCTGCGCGTCAGTTTGTGGAATGCGCTTTGAAAAAAAGGCGATCCAGATGACCGACAACAATCCAAACCAGTAAACGACTGTATTTCCCAAATTCCAGATATCCCGCTTCCACTCGGGCGAGACGTCGTTCGAGAGGTGCATCCAAACGGGCTTCACGTTTAGGACCCACTGCCACGGGAGCGATTGAAAGGGGTGGGTCGCCTTTAAGTGACTGTGGTACCACCACATCTGTCGCTGAAGCTCAACAAACCGATCCCACTTCCAACCCATCCAAAAAAAGTGCGCGTAGCTCGAAAAATAGACAGCGAGTGGAAGTACGACCCAGGCGAGAAAACAGAGGGCGAGCCACTTCCAACCCTTAGTTTTAAAGTCTGTGAGAAATAGCTTTCCTCGATCGACCCCAAAAACATCGAGCCCAATCACGAGAAACGTGTAGAGCGCAGTCCACTTACAGGAGAGCGCAAGACCAATACCGATCCCTGTCCACCAGAAGTAGCGCGATTTCGGCGAAGGTCGATCCTTCCAACGCAAATAAGACCAGAGCGCAAAAAGTAGAAACGCCATGAAATAAACATCGTTCATCGCAATTCGACTCTGCGTAAGAAAACTCCCGTCGACGGCTAGAAAGAACGTAGAAAAAACCGCCGCTCGTTCGGATACACGCTCCCTCACGAGCCGATAAACAAATCCAAGGACGATCATCGAAAAGACGACCGAACCCAGTCTCCAGCCCCAGGCATTTTCACCGAAAACCAAAATAAAAATCGCCATGATGAGCTTCGCAAGCGGTGGATGAGTCCACTCATATGCGAGATTCGGCGGGGGTTTTGCCCAAGGATCATAAGTCGCGACGTTTCCATGAACATATTCCACAGCCGTAAAGCCGTGGTAAACCTCATCGAAGTAATAGGAAGGCGGGTGACCGAGAAAGAGAAGACGAGAAACGAGAGCAAGCGCAAGCGTTGCCCAAAACAGTTTCTTCAGACTCATTCTAGAGATCAATGTATCGATCAAGGCTTCCCTATCCTCTGGCTTAAATCATAAATCCGAACACCGGGCGCCTCAAAGGCCTGTTTGAATGCCTTCGAAAAGAATTCTTCGTGAAGCTCCGGTAAATAGCGCCTTTCATCCGGCCCGATCACTACATACCGAATATGGTTCGAGGCGATTTCGGCCTGAAAGGCACTCTCTTCCATCCGACCGCTCAAAAGTTCTTTCAGAAGCTTTTCACGCTCCACCCAGGGGAAACCGTAATTCATAGCCCAGGCGCTATAACCCATAAAAATCGGTTGGGTCGCCCAAAGCGAGATGAAGTGATTGTGGGTCGGAGCAGTCAAAAAAACCTCTCGCGGATGGACTTCATTTCGAATTTTTTCGCCGAGATCGATCAGTGAGCGATCTGTCATCTGGTAGGTTTCTCGACCATAGTTCACCACGCGTAAAACTTCGACCGTACCCGTGGAGATCAGCAGAATGAAACAGACCCAGGAAAAGAGCCGATATTTCAACTTCGTGGATTCATGGAAAACCACTAGGAGGGAAGCTACGGAAAACGAAAGCCCAAAATAACACCAGAAGAAGAGCTTTGAATTGTCCCAGTGCATGGGCTGAAACAGAACGAAGTTAGAAACGAGGAAGAGAAGAAAAAACCCAAATGAAAAGGAAAACGACTCACTCGCTGGTGCGTTTTCAATTCCGAGTTTCCGGAATCGAGATCCTTCCGCTAACAGCGATAGGGGGAGAAAAATCCCCCAGATCGAATACCAAAGTGCGATCCAAGAAAAAGGTCCGTCTGCAGTCCAAAACGGATCAAGAACGATGAAAGACTGATTCTGGATTTTTCCGTGGACAAAGAATGCGTAGAGAAGAGCCGCAAGCGCCCCCCCAGGGAGATAGTTCTTAAGCCATGCGTAGCGACGCGAGCGTAATTCCGAATAGAGGATGCAGGGAAATACAATCACGAGCGCGATCAGCGTATGCATATGAGCAATCGGCAATAGCCCCATCAGAAGTCCAGAAAGGACCCAAGATCGATTCCAACTTCCACCGCGGTCCTTACCTCGATACCAGAAGACGAGCGCCCAAACGCCGATTGCCATCCCCAGGAGCATCGCGCGCTGAGGAAAGATCGTGGCCTCCAAGACATTTCCGGCAAGCCACGACTGCGCTTCTATACGAGAAGGATCGGGCGGAAGTGCGAGAAAACTCTCGAGCGTCCATTCCCCTCTCACTATCCGCAGGAGTTCTCCGGCCCAAAAACCAAGGCCTCGATGACCCGACGAGAAAATGAAGATGAAAAGCGCTATCACGGTGATTTTCAAACTCTTCGTGAGCCTAAGACCGAGCCGTACTGCGCCCCACAGGAAGATCCAGCTGAAGACTAAGGCGCTCGTGTTCATCGAAAATGTAAGACCTAATCCCAAACGCATGAGAAGCGCGGGGATAAGATTCGTCAGAAAAGGATAGGTAAAGCCACCCCCACTCCAAACCGGGTGATGGCGAAACCACTCTCCTAGCGGCTCATACGCAAACAGATTCGTCATCGCTACATGAAGCGACCAATCTGACCATACGTAGGGATGAGTCGCATAAACGCCATCGGACCGATCAAGAAGAGCACGCGAATAGATTTGAAGGAAAAGGAGGAAGAAAAACGCGAGTCCCATCCAGACCGCATTCTTCCTAAAAAATTCAGCGAATTTTTTCACCGATTCGTCGTCTCCGACTCGAGAACGTAGAGAGGACGTTGTTTCGACTGTTCAAATACTCGGCCCACGTACTCACCCAAGATTCCTACGGTGAAGAGCTGTACTCCACCCAAAAATGTCGTGACGACCATGAGAGACGTCCAACCCTGAACCGTATGTTCCGTGAAAAAGCGAAGATAGAAAACCCAAAGCGCGACTGCAAGACTGAGAAAGGCCGTTATAAGCCCGAAGTACGTCGCGAATCGAAGCGGAGTCAGCGAGAAACCCGTCAAGCCGTCCCACGCGAGCTTCATCATTTTCCAAAGCGTATACTTCGTCTCACCCGCGAAGCGAGCGTCCCGAACGTAATAGACATATCCCTCTTTAAATCCGATCCACTTCGCCATTCCACGAATCAGGCGGTGTTTTTCGCGGAGCGAATTTAAGGCATTGATGGCCCGTCGGCTCATCAACCGGAAGTCGCCTGTATCGAGCGGGATATCAAGATCGGTCGCGTACCTTAAAATTCGGTAATACAGTTTCGCGGTCACAAGTTTGAATACAGATTCTTTGAGGCGCTTCGACCGTACCGCATAAACTACGTCACATCCCTCACGCCATTTCTGAATGAGTTCGAAAACAACGCGCGGCGGATCCTGAAGGTCAGCATCCATCACGGTTACGGTATCGCCCTTCGCGGCATCCATTCCAGCGGTGATCGCTACCTGGTGACCAAAGTTTCGAGAAAACTTTAGGATTCGGCAGACAAAGGGACACTTCTGAATTTCAGTCTCTAAAATTTCCTGAGACCGATCACTGCAGCCATCGTTTACGAAAATGATCTCGAGTTTATCACCCAATTTCTCAATTCCCGGATAGAGCTCATCTTTCAAAATACTGAAGAGACGCCCGAGGGTTTCCTCTTCATTGAAAACGGGAAAAACAATCGAGTGCAAAGCAGGCTGATGAGATCCCATATACTCCTATAGTACTGGAATCATTCAGGGATTAAAACGATTCAGAGCCAAATTTAGAGGAATTAAAGCGACTGATTCTTGACCGAGGATTTCACCCAAGACTGGATTAAGCGCGTATTTCCAACCACCCAAACCAGATCGCCGGGCTTTAGTACCCAATCGGCCGATGGATTCAGGTGTCGCGCGCCGCTTCTTTCCACCCCGACGACTAGGCCCTGCAAACTCTCGCGGATGCCGCATTCGCGGATGCTTTTTGAGACCCAAGGCGCTGATTCATCAAGCGGAATCGGATGAAGCCTCATCATCCCAGAGGCGTCGAGTTCGGGAGTGGAATCGGGAAGTACCTTTTCCGCTTCAGATTTAAAAATGACGAGATTTCGATCTTCACCAAAAACATAGAGCCGATCCCCGGGATAAATCACAGTATCGCGCGGAGGAGCGGATATTCGCTTTTTTCCCCTCTCCACCATCGCGATCGTGACCGAATACTTTTCACGCACGCCTAAATCCCCAAGCGTCTGCCCCACGAAGGGCGAATCCACGGACACTTGGTAAACATCAATGTGGGAATCCCAGGGCAACAACACGGGCGCATTTTGAGGCGCGGATTGTGCTTTTTTTGCTTCCTCTTCACGCTCTCGCTCAGAGAAGTTCAGAATAAATCGCCGCATAAACGCTTCGTAAATATTCTCCAGTCGTTCAGAGAGGAGAAAAAACCCGGCGGAAATAGTCCCCAGGACAAAGAAAATCCCAACCTTTAAGGGTAAGTAACGGGACAAAAGGTATCCGAGCAATATAAAGCCCACCAACACCCGCACAACGGAAACGAGGATAACGGGAACACGGGCTCCCGGCCTCCGGAAGGACTCTCGGACCAGGTTATTTTTAAAGCCTGAAAACGAAACTGCCCAGAGGAAGGGCGAACTGACAAAGATCATCACGAAGACCGCAATTGCGCTCGCCAACCAATGGGGTATGGAATCGCCGGTGATCGAAATAATCCACTCGGGCCTTAGGTACTTCTTCGCAAGCGCGCCAACGGCAATCACGACCACGACATTCAAAAGCGCCTGGAAAGCTTGCTTCTTAAGAATCTGACCGAGATTACCCTCGCCACTGATCCTTTGGGTCGCGGACTGGTAACTTCTAAGCCCTTCCCACCAGCGGGTCGGAAGCGTCCTCTCCATCCATTGTTCTACCCATTCAGAAACAGGCTGCGAGAGACGAACCGCATGGGGCGTAGTAAACGCGGTGAGTGTCGAGATAGAAATCGCGAGCGAGTATAGCTTTGAATCTACTACTTTAAGCTTCATCCCTAACGTTGCGATGATAAAAGAGAACTCCCCAATCTGTGAAAGAGTCATACCGCTTCGAACCGAATCCCGAACCGTGTTCCCAGCGAGGATCGCTCCCCCACTCACCGCGAAAGTTTTCGAAACTACGAAAACTCCAGAAATAAGGAAAATCAGGCCCGCGTATTCACGGAGGACCGAAAGATCGAGCATCATTCCTACCGAGACGAAGAAGACGGCCGAAAAGAGTGCTCGAACCGGGTGAAGAATTTTTTCCACGCGTTCGGCCTCGACGGTTTCAGCGAGCAGCGATCCCATCAAGAACGCTCCGAGCGCAGCAGAAAGTCCTGACTGGCTCGCCAAGACCGCCATCCCTAAACAGAGGCCTACTGCGATCACGAGAAGAATCTCATCACTCAGGTGTTTTTTAATTTTCTTGAGGACGCTCGGGAGAACAAAAACCCCGACCAAAAACCAAACCGTAATAAAGAATACGATCCGAAGAATCACGCCCAATACCTCTGCCCCCTCAAGCGTGTGTTGGGCAGCATAGGTCGAAAGAACGACCATCAGAACGACTGCTACAATATCCTCGACGATCAGAATTCCGTATACGAGACGGCTAAAGTGGCTCGTTTTGAGGCCCGCTTCATCGAGAGCGCGCACCACGATGCTGGTCGAGGAAATCGAAAGGATCGCGCCCAGAAAAACAGCATCCATTGAGTTCCACCCGAGAAGTCGTCCAAGTCCGTAACCGATCTGCATCATGATCAGGACTTCGATCGTGGCGGCGACGCTTGCTGAAAATCCCGTCTTCAGGAGCTTCTTGAAGCTAAATTCAAGACCCAGCCCGAAGAGGAGAAAGATCACACCAATCTCTGCCCAAGTCCGAACACTCTCGGCCTCTGTTACGGTTGCGAAAAAGGGTGTGTGGGGCCCAACCAGAATACCGGCCAAAATATACCCGAGTACGACGGGCTGCTTCAGCCAGCGACAAAGAAGTGTCGCCCCAGCCGCCGAGATGAGAATCAATGCAAGATCTTGGATGAGTGGCGGAAGGTGTTGCACAGTAAATGAATTGAATCCTAACCCGGAATCATTTTCAATTTGTTATCACCGTATAGGTTATAATCTAGGCGTCGACTGGCGCAGTCGCCTCAATGTCGAATGCAGATGAAAATCTCGAGGAAAAACCATGAGTAACTGGAAAGAATTCTCCGAAAGAACACTTCAGCCTATTTTGAACCAGTGGATCGCGGTAGCGGCCCAAAAAGCCCCAGAGGCGGCAAAGACCCTCAAAGCACTCCTCGATCATTTACTCCAACAAACCGGCGGTCTACAGGGATTCACTCAAAAAGTCGTTGAGAGCGGAATATTAGATAAAGCTCAAACCTGGATGAAAGACGGGAAGGATTTCGTCATGTCCCGCGAACAGGTTCAGAAGCTGATCGGAGATGCGCGTATTCAGGCGATTGCGGCTCAGGTGAAAACCACACCCGAACAGGTCCAGAAAATTTTAGCGGAAAACCTCCCACCTCTGCTTGCGAAAATGGAGCAGGTAAAATCAGCGCTCCCTCCGATGACAGGAGATTCGATTGTGGGAAAGGCAGTGGGAATCGCGCGCTCTGTTTTGGGTGGGATTTTAGATCGGTCCAAAAAAAGCTAAAGAAATGGGTTAAAGAGCTCCGAGACACGAGCTTCCTGCGCCCAGTCCGCAATTTCCCATCGAATGACAAGACGCGCATTTTCCCAGTCATCTTCTGATAAATTACCCTTCGCTAGAACGGCGTCCATGTCCGCGTTGAGTTTTTTCAGGTTCTTTTCGTACTTAAGCTGAGCGCTTTCTATCCGCTGGATCTGAGCCGCTGACAGCTCGGAACCGGAGGCGGACTGTTTTAAATAAACCCTGTTCTTGTAATCGATCAGCGGCACCAAAATCTGCGGATCCGTTCTCATGAGCTTTTCCGCACGATCTGCGCTGATTCCAATTCGATTCGCAAACCGCGAGATTTGATCGGGGGTAAACACACCATCAATTTCGCGGCTCAATCGGAATAACCCTTTCTCCGTGTAGTTTTTCTTAAACCAAACCTGGCTCGAAATCGCCTGCGCGAGTTTCAGTTCGATCTCCTGCAGGGTAGATAGATTTCGACTCACATCTCTGAGTTCAAGTCCGATCTTCTTATAGCCATTTAAAAAGGACTCCCCGTAAATACCAGCGCGTAAACCCGCAGAGTGAAATTTAAATGAAGGTGAAAAATCAGAAAACAGGTCACGAAACATTTGGGCAGAACCCATTTTACTTGGATCGATTTTCTCCCAGTCCAGACCCCTGACGTGTGGTCCAGAAAATAACCTCTCCTCGATTCCTTTAAAGTAAAGGTAAGTATTCAACCTCTCGTACCAACCTATGAAAGCCGAATAATAATTCTCATCCTCGAGCGGAACGTGAAAGACGTCGTGTAGATGAAAAGAATGGGTCTCCCCCGTCAGCTTCGCGTACTTCTCAATCTGGGCCAGCGTTTTCGCGGGGGTTAAGTTATAACTCGCAGATTTTATTTCCGGCATGTAACCCCCATTTTGGGCTAACATTTCCCAAGTGAGGTTTGCGAGATCTTCCGGACAAGCGTCGGTCTTCTTGATACTCCCCTCGCGCTTCCTGAGTCGCTTAAAACGGGTAGTCTCCGGCAATCTCATCCACTCTTCATCCGTATAATTATCGTATTTGAAAAAGGATGCGATCACTGAAGAGTGGGTCTCCTTCTCCATCGACGTCGTTATGATTAAGGCTGGGTCGTCGAGCTGTCGGAAGACACCGGAGTAGAATTTCGAATCATCTAAAACTCGGTTGATCAGCGCTTTTTCGCGGCCATAGACGACTCGAATCAAGAGATCGTAAGCATAAAAGGCCTGATCATCGCTTCGTATCCAATCAACGAAATGAGCGGCACGATCTTTGAGGGGCGAAGCATCGTCGAGCGCCATGAGGTAGTTCTTCATGAGGATTTCAAGCTTTGCTCCCACACTTGCTGTCGATGGGAATATTTTATGAATTCCACTCGAAGGCGTTAAAACTTGCTCGAAATCGCTCAAAATTTTTTCGTAGAGAGCAGGCGTAAAATTATTCCGCTGTGCCCGCGTCAGGGAATCGTAGAAACCCCGAACACGTTCGAGCGTTGCACCAGGGATCAAACCCTCCATGTGTCGAAGAACCGCCTTTTTAGAGGCGTCGGCGCCGAATGAATAATATTCACCCGGGTGGGTGAGCAACTTACAGCGAGTTAATAATCGCGGGGTAGCTGATCCACGGGGCCCTGCTGCCACCGAAAGTTCGGGGATCGAACCCCAGCAGGCGAGGACCGCAATCGCAAAAAAACGGATGAATACGATCCGGAGTGTATCCGATCGGAATTCACGATCCACTTTTGAACTTCTCCTTTGTGTCGACAACAACGAAAAGTCCCGCTCCCTCAGAAAAGACAAGACCCTGATCGTCTTCTAACCTTGCCTTCGAATAAATCTTTCGTCCGTCAACTTTCTCGATCTCGCACCACATCGTGAGGACACTCCCGATCGGTAGCGGCGCTCGAAAGTTGATTTCGATTTTCGCGGCGACTACGGAATAGCCCGAGGCCCAGGCCACAGCACCCATGCCTTCATCTAAAAGCGCGGCTTGTGATCCGCCATGCGCGTGAGCAGGAGGACCCTCGCAATGCGGGCCAAACCAAGCTCGCCCCGCAAATGCACCGTCCTTTTTAAAGTACCGAACACGAATGGCCTGCGAATCGGGATCACCCGACACGAAGGAGTGCTTCGTGTACTTTCTCGGAAAAGGACTCGCATCTGTCCACCCATCCATGGAAATCAGCTTCAGATCATCGAATTTCGGTTCCATCAGTTTGCGCGCCTCGGGGGTGACAGCTATCCTTATCATTATGAATCTCGAAATCCGCGAAGCCAAGCTTGAGGAAGCAGAAGCCATCACCCGCTATCAAATCGAGATGGCGAGAGAGAGTGAAGGAATGACTCTCGACCTCGAACGAGTCTCAGCTGGAGTTCAGGCCGTTTTTCGAGATCCGGCGAAGGGTCAATATTTCGTCGCTCTGGAGGACTCAAACCTCGTCGCCTGCATGCTGATCCAGTACGAATGGAGTGACTGGAGAAATCGAACCGTCCTCTGGATCCATAGCTTGTATGTTGTACCCACCCACCGAACACGTGGTGTGTTCAAGGCGATGTACGATTTTCAAAAGAAACGGGTCGAAAAGAGCCCCGCCTTAGGCGGAATCCGCCTCTATGTGGACCAGAGGAACGATAAGGCGATCCGCGCGTACGAAAAGATCAAGATGACGCGCGAGCACTATCACCTTTACGAGTGGATGAAGGCTTAAAGGCGACAGAAAACGCAGCGCATTATTCGACGTTTACGTCACCGTTTTTCTCAGTTATTTGCCTTTTATCTCTTCAGAATCGTTCGCTTTTTACCGAAAGTATTCTTGAAAGCAAAAGCAAACAGCAGTTATCCTATTCACAACCCTTTTTGAGCGTTCTAACTCCGAAAAAACAAGGTCCGAGAAACTCATGAACAACACAAAACCAACTCCAGGCAAACCCGTCCAAATCACCATCGATGGTAAGACCATCGAGTGCCCGTCTTTCTCGGGAACCGAAAACGAAAAAGCTTTTGATATCTCGAAACTCCGCGATTCTACCGGTTACGTCACCTTCGATAACGGCTACGCGAACTCCTCGCCAACGACGAGTTCGATCACCTACCTGGATGGCGATAACGGAATTCTTCGCTACCGCGGATATCCGATCGAGCAGCTTGCTGAAAAAGCTTCGTTCTTAGAGGTGGCCTGGCTCCTCCTCTACGGCGAACTTCCAAAAAAAGCGGAACTCGAAACTTTCAAAGCAGAGATCGAAGCGAACTCGGTCGTCGATGAAAACTTCATGAAGATCTTCGACACTTTTCCAAAAGACGCTCACCCGATGGCGATACTGACTGCCGCGACGGTTGGACTCTCGACCGTGTATCAAAAGGAAACGGATCCTGCGAATAAGGCATTCACTGAGAAAAATATTCGCCGCTTGATCGGTCAATTCCCGATTCTCTGCGCAGCAGCTTACCGACATGGAAAAGGTGAAAAGCGCTTAAGCCCTAAAAAAGGCGCCGACTACTGCGAAAACTTCATGAACATCATGTTCGGAAAAGAAACGTCGAAAGAAATCACGGCAGCGATGCACTTGCTCCTGATTCTTCACGCGGATCACGAACAGAACTGCTCGACTTCGACGGTTCGCCTCGTGGGCTCATCCGCTGCAAACCTTTACGCTTCAGTTGCAGCCGGTATCACCGCACTTTGGGGACCACTGCACGGCGGCGCAAACCAGGCCGTGATGGAAATGCTTGAGATCATCCAAAAAGACGGCGGAAACATCGAAAAAACCATCGCAGCAGCGAAGGATAAAAACTCCTCCTTCCGCCTCATGGGATTCGGCCACCGTGTTTACAAAAACTTCGATCCTCGCGCACGCCTCATCAAAAAGGCCTGCGACCAAGTCCTCGCGAGCCTTGGCGTGAAAAACCCGCTCCTTGAGCTTGCGAAGAAACTGGAAGAAGCGGCGTTGAAGGATTCTTACTTCGTTGAGAAGAAACTCTATCCGAACGTCGACTTCTACTCCGGCATTATCTATAGCGCTTTGAACATCCCTACCGAAATGTTTACTCCGATGTTCGCTCTGGGCCGCCTTCCCGGCTGGATCGCACAGTGGAAAGAAATGGTCGACGGTGGCACGACGAAAATTGGTCGCCCTCGCCAGATCTACACGGGTTATACGAACCGCGATTTCAAGCCGATCTCGGAACGCGGATAATCTTCGTTTACAAAGTCAGTCGCTGCGTCTTTACCTTTGATCTCGGGGAAGCGACAATGGTCGCATGACCGAATACCTAAGCGGCTTACTGCCTTCGATTTTGACTACGAGAAATATCGCGCTCCTTTGGATCGTTGTTTTCGCGATTGAGCGAATTTCCGAATTTCTGAATCTCAGATCAGCCACACGCCCCTTAGGGAAAGATCTCCAAGCTTTCCAAAACGAAAGCGCACACGCGAAGGCACTCGATTACCTCCGCGATCGCACTCGCCTCGCTTGGATTCGAGAAACACTGCTTCTGGCCCTCTTCTTAGGAATGCTCATTTACGGACTTTACGGACTCTTAGGCGCTTACGCCTATTCGATTTACCCACCAACTCGAAATCCATGGACGGCCTATGGTCCAACTCTCGTGTTCGCCGTCCTGACTTCCATTCCAGCCGCGGTCCTGTCACTTCCCTTTGATGTCGTTTCAACTTTTAAGATTGAAGCAAAACACGGATTCAACCGCACGACTCCGAAGACTTTTATCCTCGACCGCTTAAAGGGCCTCATTCTCTCGGGTATTCTCATGGCCGCGATCGGCGCGATTCTTTTCACAGCATTATCGCTTTTTGGGAAGAAGGCCTGGCTCTTCGCCTGGGTCGCCTTTATCGGTCTTCAATTTTTTCTCGTTTGGCTGGCACCCAAACTCATATTGCCGCTCTTTTTGAAGCTCTCACCTCTTCCCGAGGGAGAATTAAAGGCTGGAATAGAAGCCTATGCAAAGAAGGAAAACTTCTCCCTCGATGGAGTTTTTGTTTGTGACGCATCGAAAAGATCAGCGAAAACGAACGCTTTTTTTACAGGCATTGGAAGTTCTCGCCGACTGGTCCTCTTCGATACGCTCATCGAAAAGCATCCGGTCGAAGAAATCCTCGCGGTCGTCGCACATGAGGCCGGACATTTTAAGCTAGGACATATCTGGAAAAACGTTTGGGTGAGCGGAATTTCCTCCGGGTTATTTCTTTATCTGCTTCAAACGCTGTCGTTTGAAATTCCCACCTTCGATGCATTCAAGGATCCGCTCCCACACATCGGCGTGGGATTCGTTCTTGCATCAATGATTCTCATGAAGCTTGCGTTTTTTACGAGCGCGCTCGCCGCGGGCATGTCCCGTAAGTTCGAATATGAGGCGGATGCGTTTGCGATCGCTACGACTGGAAAACGGGAACCGATGATTTCGGCACTTAAACGCCTGGGAACCGATAATCTTTCTATCGTGAATCCCCACCCGTTTTGGGTCTGGCTGCACGCTTCGCATCCGCCGCTTCCGCTCAGAGTGAAAGCGATTCGCGAACTCTAGTTTTTAATGGGTTGCTGGATCGTCTGATTTCGCTTGATCGGGGCTTGCGATCTTTCGATCCGCATCTGCTTTAGGTTTCATCGCGGCGACTACCCGCTCTTGGTAAAAGCTATTTTCAGCCGCTCGAATTTTTAACCAAGTTTCTTTTCCGCCCACGAGTTTAAAGATCTCATCCATTTTTTCCTTCTGGATCTTCTTCATCTTCTCTTGCGTCGCTACGAAGTTCAGCTTATTCATCACACGCCGCTCTTCAGTGAGTTCACGAATGAGGGACGCTTCTAAAGTGATGTAATCCACGACGATGCGGTCGTCTTGTTTTTCAGCAACAAAAAAATCAAACAACTTGATCGACCAGTCCTTCTGAAGTTCCTCGGACTCCTTCATCTCCATGTATCCAGGGTTGTAGAGGATATTGTCGACATAAAGATCCTGAAACTCGGTTTTCGGTTCGAGCTTCAAGTTAGTCATCTCTTCACGAGCTTTTCGAATCTGCTCCACAAAAAGATCGGAGCTCGAGGACTTCGCTCGACTCTCGTTCCAAGCAATCAGCTTTTCCTTCATCTGAGGAAGATAAGTGTAGCCAATTGCGAGCGCGACGAGTGCTGCAAACCCAGCGGCAGACTGCGTCCAAAAATTTCGTGCCGATTTTTTAAGCTCAGGATTATAGGTCGCGATCTCGACCCCATCCGAGCTGATGGCACCGCGAACTTTCCCCTCTAAAACTTCCATCAAAGTGCTTCTCGAAATAGAACCCGAACCTTCGAGGCTTGCCATCACTCGGCTGGCGATCTGGTGAGCGATCCCTTGGACATCTTGGGTGAGACGATCTCGAGCTTTTTTCTCTTCTTCAGCTTTCCAAAGCGCAAACGCTTCGCTCTCGCGCGTCTTCATCGCCTGGAGTTCTTCATGGCCGAGACGAAGTGCACGATCGAATTCGCTCTGCTGCTTTTCTTTTCGAAGCATCGTATCGTCAATCGCGGCATTCAGTTTTTCGAGTTCTTCCTTTTTCGAACTGAGCTGCGAAAGTAGTTTTTCGCTTTCTTCATTTAAGCCATCAAAGGTCGCTTGCACACCTGGCAGTTTTATGGTGAGCGCCTGGATATCGGTTTCAAAGGCGAGTTTTCTCGCATGCAGTTCCTCGACCTCGCGCTCGACTTGAGCCTTCTCAAGTTTCGCTTCTGCGAACTCAGCTTCTGCCTCCAAAATGTAGCGGCGCTTGAGCACTTCTGATTCGTTCTTGGTTTTCTCGAGTTCCTTTTTCAGTACCCCGATTTGTTCTTCCAGTTCGGTCTTTTCGATTTTAAAGCTCTGAATACGTTCGATGAGAGTTTTACGATCTTCCTGTGCCTGCTCAATTTCAGCTTGAAGAGTCGTACGACTCGTCTGCATGCTCTCGATCGCGGAACTGAGTTCCTTTTCGCGCTTTTCGAGTCCCGGAATTTGTATAGTCAGGGTATCGTACTGCTCCACCCTCTCCCGGAGCTGAGCAACCTTCGCTTGAAGCGTCGCTTCTGCGATATTGAGCTCTGCCTTATTCTTCTTCGAGTCCGCGATCGCCTGATTGAGGCTCTCAATTTGGGCCGTTTTCTCAGTCCACTCCGCCTGCACATCTTGGAGTTCGCCTGTTACCCGAATCGCATGAGTGCGGGTCTCTTCTAAAGTCCGCTCTGTTTTTTCGAGTTCTTTTTCACGCTCGAGTGTTCGTCGAACAACCTCATCTAATTTCTTCTTTTCCTCTGCATAATGGCGAACCTGCTCCTTGAGTTCGGCAAGTTTCAGCGTGCGTTCATCGTTTTCCTCGATGAGACGTGATTTCGTCGCTTCGAGGGTCTCGATTTCATCTTGGCGCCGCTGGGCCCGCGAATCGAGATCACGCATGTGCTCGATTGCCTTCGCTTCCTTCTCACGGGTCTGAACAAGTGAAAGTTTCGCCTCTCTTAATTTCTCCTCGCGCTCCTGAATTTTAATTCGGATTGCTTCGAGTTGGGCCTTGTGGTCGTTAAATTTTTCGAGCTATTCATTCAGGTGAATGATATTATTCAGGTACTGAGCCACGGCGTGCGGAAGTTGGTTTGTTAGCTCCGTGA
>CAYOJT010000003.1:0-31852 GCA_964404365.1 uncultured Bacteriovoracaceae bacterium | reverse complement strand
GGTGTTTCCTTCCCACTTCTGGAGCTTAGATGCTTCGGAAGGAGGGGCGAGCACTGCCTCTTCTTTCGTACTGACCGCTTATCGACTCACGGGCCTTGGCTTTTTGATTCGTGTGCTCCTGATCATCTTTGGAAAACCGAATTTGGATGCGCCCGGCACTTGGTCAAGCTCGACGGGTCTTCAGTGGACCTGGGTGATTGCGACGATGGCCGCGATGACCGCACTTTTTGGGGCTCTCCTTGCCTATCGCCAGAACAAAGCTAAACGACTCATCGCTTGTCTGGTGCTTGTTCAGTCAGGAATGCTTCTTCTGGGCGTGTTGTCGCTCGACCAGGTTGGTATTTCTTCGGTCCTCTATAATCTCCTCTCAGATGTTTTTGCGATTACGGGCGTTTTTACCACGCTGAGTTACTTTATTGATCGACAGGGGAGCGATGATTTTTCCGAGTTGAAGGGCGCGCTAGGCCGATCGGTGCCAGAAGGCATCGCGCTCATTCTGTTTGTGGCAAATTTGGTAGGCGTACCGCCATTACCTGGGTTCATCGGAAAGTTTACCCTGATAAGCGCCGCTGCGCGACATGGCTGGAACTTTCTCTCTTTTATTACGGTCATTGCGGTTTTGATTTCCTCCATCGCGGCCGCCCGGTTTTTGGGTAATTTGCTCAGCGACTTCCGATCGCGCAGAGAGTCAATGGCTGTCAATTATGGCCATCGAATTTACATCATTGCGCTACTCATCCCGCTTTTCCTCATGACCGCGCTTTCTGAATTAGCGCTAAAATGGGCGGGCGCGTCAGTTGACTTTATTTTATGGTAGTTCCCCAACTCTCCTGATTTAATCGAGCGAAAGAAAAAGCCTTTTAAACCGGAGTATTACGGACTGTTTCCACGGTCCGATGAGGGACTATCCACGATGGAATATCTTCCCGTTTTGATGTTAATGGCGGTCGGTCTCGGTCTAGGGACTGTGATCATCCTTTTATCGAGTTTCTTGGGGCCTAAGAATCGAAACAAAATGGCGGACGCACCGTTTGAGTGCGGAGTTCCCCCGTTAGGGGACGCAAAACAAAGATTCTCAGTTCGATTCTATCTCGTGGCGATTCTTTTTCTGCTCTTCGACGTAGAGGCGATCTTCTTTTTCCCGTTCGCTTTGATCTACCGCGAGTATTTAAGCATTAACTCATTCATTTTGATTGAGATGGGCGCCTTCGTTGGCGTTCTGCTCTTGGGATATTTTTACGTTCTGAAAAAAGGAGCGCTCGAGTGGGATTAACCCCCCCGGGCTGCTTGAGGGAGAGTTATTTATGAATAAAGACGGATCACTCGAGTATTTTACAACTCGGTTGGATGATTTGGTGAATTGGGGCCGAAAAAACGCGCTTTGGCCGCTTCCTTTTGGAACGAGCTGCTGCGGAATTGAGATGATGGCCACGCTTTGTTCGGATTACGACATGGCCCGTTTCGGTGCAGAAGCAGTTCGATTCTCTCCTCGCCAAGCGGACCTTCTCATTGTTGCGGGTATCGTGAACGCGAAGATGGCTCCAGTTTTGAGAAACATCTACGAAATGATGGCAGAACCGAAGTGGGTCATCTCGATGGGTGCGTGTGCCTCAAGCGGTGGAATTTTTAACGTGTATTCCGTTACTCAAGGAATCGACACGATCATTCCGGTGGACGTCTATGTTCCCGGCTGCCCACCCTCCCCTGAAGGACTCATTCATGCCGTGATGCGTATTCAGGAAATGATCACGCGCGGGGAGTCTCGAGGAGTTCGTCGCGAACAAACTCTTAAAAAATTAAACCTCATTCATGAATCGAAAAAGGAGCAACGCGCATGAACGTGAACACTCCGATTCCAACCAATCAGGGCCATATTTCCGAGAAGTTTGGAGAGATTTGGAAAAAACAAGTCGAAGCCATTCAAATAAAATTCGGCGCAGCGATCGAGGAAGTGCGCTGGCCGGGTAGCTACCCAACCGACGTGCCGATTCTTTATGTAAAGAAGGAAAAAATCGTCGAGGTTCTTGAGTTTGCGAAACTCACTCCAGGCCTCGAGTACGGATTTCTTTCCGATCTCACCGCGACAGACGAAGAGTTCGATCCACGCTTCGAAATTGTTTATAACCTTCTGTCGCATTCAAACATGGCGCGCATCCGTTTTAAGGTTCGCGTTTCGGAAGGGGCAGAAGTTCCCACGGTTATTTCTGTTTGGAAGGCTGCAAATTGGGCAGAACGAGAAGTTTTCGACATGTTTGGAGTAAAGTTCTCCGGCCATCCGGATCTTCGCAGAATTTTGATGGACGAGCGCTGGGTTGGACACCCACTTCGAAAAGATTACCCGCTTCGCGGATACCAGATCTTTCCGGACTCCCTCCCACCCCAACCGGATCTACTCAAGGACTGAGGCGAATTTATGGCGATTGTGAATACCGATTTTAAAAACCTCGGACAGATTGGAAAAAACTACGCGATCGAGCACGATCCGGATGACCTTTGGGGTGATTCGCGCGTGATCGTTAACATCGGACCTACGCACCCGGCGATGCACGGTGCGCTCCGAATGGTTGCGAAGCTGAACGGTGAAACAATTGAAAAGTCGTACTGTGAATTTGGATTCACTCACCGCGCGAAGGAAAAACTTGGCGAAAACCGAACCTATCACCAGTTCGTCGTCTACACGGATCGCTTGAATTACTGTTCGGCGCTTATGAATAACGTCGCCTACGCGATGTCCGTTGAGCGCTTGATGGGAGTAGAGGTTCCGGAGCGCTGTACATGGATCCGCATGATTTGCTGTGAAATGGCCCGCGTGATGGACCATCTCATTTGTGTCGGCATTAACGCCGTCGACTTGGGAGCGTTTTCATTCTTCTTATATGGATTTCATCAACGCGAAGAAGCCTACACCCTAGTTGAACAACTCTGTGGAGCTCGCTTGACCACTTCGTACACACGAATTGGTGGACTCATGCAAGATGCGCCCGAAGGTTGGGAGAAAAACGTTCTCAATTGGGTGAAGTCGACTCGAAAAACTCTCGACGAGATGGATGAGCTTCTGACTGGAAATAAAATCTGGTTGCAGCGCACAGTCGGCGTTGGCGTTTTCAATAAAGAACAGTGTCTTCAATACAGCTACACGGGCCCTAATGCTCGTGCGGCCGGTATCGATATCGACCTTCGACGCGATCAACCCAATATGTTCTATAATAAAGTCGAATTCGACGTGCCGATCGCTCAAAACGGGGACGTTTTTGATCGTTACAGCGTTCGCATGGAAGAAATCCGGCAGTCTCTCAATATCATTCAGCAGTGCGCAGAGCGCTTGAAGCCTGGCCCGATCTGGTCCGAAGACAAACGTGTTCGCATCCCTGAAAAAACCGTCGTCCACAATACGATGGAAGGGCTAATTCATCACTTCAAATTCTTCATGACGGGCTTCGATGTTCCAGAGGGAGAAGCCTACACCACGCTTGAAGCGGGAAATGGCGAACTTGGATTTTATATCGTCTCAAAAGGGGCTCCGCGTGCACATCGCATGCGGATCCGCGGACCGTCCGTGTATCACTTCCAGGGGTTAACTCCGATGTCTCAAGGACTGAAGGTGGGCGATATGGTCGCCGCACTCGGTTCGATCAACATTATTGCAGGGGAATTGGATCGCTAATCGGCGAGGAAATTTTATGGCAAAAATTCTTTCTCAAAAATTTTACGATGCGATGAAAAAGTTAGAACCACGCTATCCCAACAAGGTAGCGCTCTTACTTCCTGCCTTGCACCAAGCTCAGGACGAAACAGGGTGGCTGCCGTCCGAAGTGATGGCCGAAATCGGTGAGTACATTGGAATTCATCCCGCCCAAGTGAAAGAGGTTGCTTCGTTCTACACGATGTACAACCTGAAACCCGTCGGGAAATACCACCTGAAAGTCTGCACGAACGTCGCTTGCTGCCTTCGCGGTGCGTACGAAGTTGTTGAACACACCGAGAAGAAGCTTGGTATTAAAGTGGGTCAAACCACTCCGGATAAGAAGTTCACCCTTCATGAAGAAGAGTGCTTAGGCGCGTGTGGAACTGCACCCGCCATGATGTTGAATAACGATTACGTCGAGAACCTCACCATTCAAAAAATGGATGAAGTCTTGGCCGGGCTGAAGTGAGGCGCGAATAGTTTATGGCAGGACAACCTACCGGTTTCGAAACCCTTTACGTACAGCACTTCAATGAGGAGGCAAGACCGCTTGCCTATTACCTTGCAAAAATGAACGGCTATACTGCTTTGAAAAAAGCATTTGGCATGACTCAGGACGCGATTATCGACGAGATGAAGAAATCGAATCTTCGCGGCCGCGGCGGCGCCGGATTTCCTTGTGGGATGAAGTGGGGATTTATTCCAAAGACTTCGCCTAAACCTAAGTATCTTGTTTGTAACGCCGACGAGTCTGAGCCCGGTACATTTAAAGATCGCGATATCATGCGCTACACGCCTCATATGCTCATTGAGGGAATGGTGATCGGTGGATACACGATCGGCGCGAAAATCGGTTATATCTATATTCGTGGTGAATACGTTCGCGAAGCGAAGCTTCTGAACGAAGCGATCGACGAGGCCTATGAAAAGGGCTACCTCGGGAAAAACATCATGGGATCGGGATTTGATTTTGATCTCACCGTTCACCGTGGCGCTGGCGCGTATATTTGCGGTGAAGAAACGGGACTCTTAAACTCACTCGAAGGAAAGCGCGGAGAACCGCGCGTGAAGCCGCCGTTTCCGGCTCAAGCAGGAGCATTTGGTGGACCGACGATCGTGAACAACGTCGAAACGCTCGCAGACGTTCCTCACATTATCAATAAGGGTGGAGAATGGTTCGCAAAACTCGGTAAACTCGAAAAGTCCGGTGGAACGCGCCTCTTCTCCGTTTCGGGCCACGTGAAAAAACCGGGCGTCTACGAGCTACCTTCCGGTGCGTATACGCTTCGACAAATCATCTACGATGTTTGTGGTGGAATCTTAGGTGACAAAAAACTGAAGGCCGTTATTCCTGGGGGCTCGTCCGCTCCTGTTCTCACTGCGGACGAGATTGATGTCATTGCAGACATTGATCCGATTATGAAGATCGGTTCGATGCTCGGAAGCGCCGCGATTATGGTCGTAGACGAGAGCCAATGTGCGGTTCAGCTCATCATGCGTATTACAAAATTTTACGCGCACGAAAGCTGTGGCCAGTGCACACCTTGTCGCGAAGGCGTGAAATGGATGGAAGACGTGATCGAGCGCATCCTCCATGGAAAAGGTCGAATGGAAGATTTAGATCTTCTTCTCGACATCACAAACAATATTAACGGGAAAACGCTATGTGCCCTCGGCGACGCTGCCGCGGGTCCGGTCGCGAGTTTTGTGAAGAAATTTAGACCCGAATTCGAAGCCTACATCCGAGGTGAAAAACATGCCTAAGTGTACAATCGACGGAAGAAGCGTCGAGTTTAGCCCAGGTGAAAATCTGATCGAAATCGCCCGACGCGTCGGCGTTGAGATTCCCTATTTTTGTTATCACCCGGGACTAACCGTCGTTGCACAATGCCGGATGTGCGCGGTTGAGGTTGAAAAGATGCCGAAACTTCAAACGGCATGTTCGACACCCGCGGCTGACGGAATGGTCGTTCATACCAAATCTGAACGGGCGAAACAGAACCAGAAGTCGATCATGGAGTTTCTCCTAATCAACCACCCGCTGGATTGTCCGGTTTGCGACAAGGCGGGCGAATGTGACCTTCAGGATAATTCCTATAAATATGGTGATGCCTACATGCGTACCTCCGAAGAGCGTCGCACGTACGTCGATCTCGATATGGGTCCGGTCATCAAGAAGAACATGAATCGTTGTATTCACTGCACTCGCTGCATTCGTTTTGGCGAAGAAGTTGCCCATCTTCACGAGATGGTCGCGGTGAAGCGCGGAAATAATACGGAAATCACGACTATTGACGGTCGTCCTCTCGAGACAGACTACGCCGGAAACTACGCAGACATCTGCCCGACCGGCTCTCTAACTCTGAAGGACTTCCGCTTCAAAAAACGTGCTTGGATGCTGAAAAAGACAGCGTCCGTTTGTGAAGGCTGTTCGAAGGGCTGCAATATCGAACTTCAACAGGACAATAACGTCGTTTATCGCTGCACTCCACGCACGAACATGGAGATCAATAAATATTGGCTCTGTGACGAAGGTCGGTTCAATTACACCTACACGATGGACCGTGCACGAGTGTTAGATCCGATGATCGGAAATCAAAAGACCGACTGGTCGAGCGCCGTTTCCCAACTGAAGTCCGGAACCCAGGGTAAAAAGGTCGCAGTTCTTATCGGCTCGGATCTGACCTTGGAAGAAGGAAAAATGGTCCAGGAGTTTGTTTCGAAAAACTTCTCAGGTGCTCCTCTTCGGCACTTTGGAACTCCGGGCATCACGACGAGCGCTCAAGATGGCGACGCAGATAAAATCCTGAAGCGGAAGTCGAAGACCTCCAATATTCACGGAATGGAAAAGCTCGGAATCAAGGGCCTCGAGTCGATGCCTGCAGGGATCGATGCGGTCATTGTATTCCGCGGAGGTCGCGCGGTTCTACCGAAACTCTCCGGGATTTCTGCCTACGGCGTTGGCGTGTTCACTGACGAAGAGGCTCTTTCTTTCAAAGCAGTTCTTCCAGGAACGAGCTTCGTAGAAAAAGACGGGACGATTGTAAATTACCAAGGAAAAGAACAGCGTCTGCGACGAGCGATCAATCCGATGGGGCAGTCCAAGGCGCTCGCTGAGATTTTGATGATGTGGATGCATTCGGGACAAAGTCCAAACCGCCCCCGAGGCGTGAGTGAAGGAGTTGCGGTATGAGTTTAACCCCAACACAAATCGACATTCTCATTATGGTGGGCAAGGTTTTGCTCATCGTCGTGATGCTCCTCCAGGTTGTGCCCATTATGGTTTGGGTCGAGCGACGAGGTTCGGCACTCATTCAGAATAGATTGGGTCCAAACCGAATCGGACCTTTGGGTCTTCTGCAATCCATGGCCGATGCCGTAAAAATGATGATGAAGGAAGATCGAATTCCGGGTCACGTGAACAAGTTCTATTATCGCTTGGCTCCTCTTGTGTCGCTAATTCCGGCCTTCATGACGTTTGCGGTGATTCCATTTGCGAGTCACATCACCATTGGCGATCGCACCATTCACTTTCAGATCGCAAATTTAAACGTAGGGCTCCTCTATATATTGTCTATTACCTCCCTTGGTGTTTACGGCGTCATTATGGGCAGCTGGGCATCGAATAATAAATACGCGATGTTCGGGGGGCTGCGTTCTGCTGCGCAAATGATTTCTTACGAGCTCTCGATGGGACTTTCGATCATTGGGATTGTGATGGTTTTCTCAAGCGTGGGCCTCAGCGACATTGCAGCGGCCCAGGGAGAAATTCTCTTCCAATTGGGACCTATCGGAATTCCGAAGTGGGGTATTTTCATTCAGCCCATCGGCTTCATCATTTTCTTAACGGCGACTTACGCCGAAACGAACCGACTTCCCTTCGACCTTCCTGAAGGCGAGTCCGAAATCGTTGCGGGTTATCACTTGGAATACTACTCGATGATGTTCGGTGTGTTCATGATGGCGGAATACATTAACATGTGTGTCGCATCGGCCTTTGTCACCACGCTTTACTTTGGTGGATGGCAAATGCTCCCAGGTATGCACTGGGCGCTCTCGCACTCGGGATTGACGGGTATGGATTTTGAGTGGGCGCGAGTCGCATGCGAAGCGATTTCTTTCACGATCAAGGTCGCATTCTTTATGTGGCTCTACGTTTGGGTTCGATGGACCCTGCCCCGATTCCGCTATGACCAGCTAATGGATTTGGGCTGGAAAGTCATGCTTCCGCTCAGCCTTGCGAACGTCTTCGTCACCGGTATTTTGATTTATTACGGGAAACTTTAATTATGTTGGTTAAAAGAAACACAAAAGCTCTGCAGCACTTATATATCGTTGAAGTGATTAAGGGCCTCTGGATCACGATCCGGAACATGCTTTTCGCGAAGAAAGTGACGATCCAATATCCGGAAGAGCGTCGGGTTTATTCGGATCGCTATCGCGGGATGCATTACATTAAAGCGACTAACGGCGTGGAAAACTGCACGGCTTGTATGCTTTGTCCAACCGTTTGTCCGGCCGAGTGTATTCACATCGAAGCGGGGGAGCGCCCGGACAAAGAAAAGTATCCGGTTAAATTTGAGATCGACGTTCTTCGCTGCTGTTTCTGTGGGATGTGTGAAGAAGCTTGCCCTAAGGACGCGATCAAACTCTCTACGATTTATGAAATGAGTCAGTCGAAGCGCCAGGTTTACGACAAGAACTACCTCCTAGAACAGAGGGGGCATAAATGATCCATCCCGTAGCGTTTTATCTCTTTGGTGGTTTAGCGATCGCATTTTCTTTGATGACGATTTTGAAGAAGAACCCCGTCACGAGCGCTTTTTCGTTAGTTCTCGTGTTTTTCTGTTTTGCGGGAATTTATGCCGCGCTGGACGCCCACTTGATTGCGGCACTCCAAGTTCTCGTTTATGCGGGCGCGATCATGGTTCTTTTTATCTTCGTGATCATGCTCTTGGCAGCGGATGAGCCGTCGCTCGACATGAAACGATCGCATCCGATTATGAAAGCGATGACCTCATTCATTTGCTTCATTCTTTTTTCTTTCTTTGTTTGGGCGATCAAACACTCTCAAGATACGGGTGTTCCGGCCGGAGTTTTAAATAACGAGATGGTCGAAAAACTTGGGGGTAACTCCAAAGTCATCGCTCAACTTCTGTTTTCGAAATACATCCTTCCCTTCGAACTCACCTCCGTTCTGCTTCTAGCTGGAATCGTTGGTGCTGTAGCGATCGCGAAGAGAAAGCCAGGGAAACACCTCCAATGACACAAATTGAACCTTGGGTCGTTCAGTCCTTTTGTGCGGCGATCTTCTTTATTGGTCTCGCAGGTCTTTTGATGAGGAGAAACATTCTCATTATCTTGATGTGTATTGAGATCATGTTGAATGCCGTCAATCTCTCGTTCGTGGCCTTTTCAAAGCAACACGGGGATATGGGCGGTCAGATGGCTGTCTTCTTTATCATTACGGTGGCTGCAGCGGAGAGCGCAGTGGGCTTAGGATTATTGATTGCGATGTTTAGAACCCTTCGTTCTGTCGATACAGACGAAATTCGGATTTTGAAGGAGTAAGTGATGATTAAGTGGATTCCTCTCCTGCCTCTTATTGGGTTTTTGATCAACGGCCTTTGGTACGGACTCATTCAAACGCGACCAGGAGCAAAGAAGGCGGGTTCACTGGTTCCCGGTCTTATCGCTTCGAGTGCTATTTTTGGAGCCTTTATCGTCTCTCTCCAGACCTTCCTTCAGTTGAAGGGAATGCCCGAGCATGAGCGCGTCGTTGAACAACATCTATTTTCTTGGGTAACTATTGGGAGCTTTAACCTTGATGTTGCTCTTCGCGTGGATTCACTTTCTACCTTATTCACATTGGTGATCACGGGAATTGGAACATTGATCCACGTTTATTCGATTGGATACATGAGTCATGACGCGACTCCAGGAAAGTTTTTCGCGTACCTAAACCTCTTTTGTTTCGCCATGCTCATGCTGGTAACCGGATCTTCTCTCCCCGTTCTTTTCTTCGGATGGGAAGGGGTCGGAGTCTGCTCCTACCTCCTGATTGGATATTGGTATCAGGATATGGAGAAAGCCTCCGCGGGTAAGAAGGCTTTTATCGCAAACCGCGTTGGGGACTTAGGATTCATCCTCGGGATGTTTATGATTTTTACAGCGTTCGGGACGCTTGAGTTTTCCAAGATCACCGAAGCGCTTGCGAACCCTGCGGTGATGGGAACCATTTCAGCTGCGTCGATTACGGCGATGTGTTTGCTTTTGTTTGTAGGTTGCACGGGTAAATCTGCACAAATTCCACTTTTTGTATGGCTCCCTGACGCGATGGCCGGTCCGACGCCTGTTTCGGCTCTGATCCACGCTGCGACAATGGTGACATCTGGAATTTATATGCTCGCGAGGCTGAACGCTCTCTTCTCGCTTTCGCACACAGCGATGCTGGTGATTGCGACGATCGGCGCGCTTACGGCATTTCTCGCGGCATCGATCGCGATTGCACAGAAGGACATTAAGAAAGTGCTCGCGTACTCGACAGTTTCGCAGCTCGGCTTTATGTTTTTAGCGTGCGGAGTCGGCGCGTTTACAGCAGGCGTTTTCCACGTCATCACTCACGCGTTCTTTAAGGCTCTCATGTTCTTGGGAGCCGGTTCTGTGATTCACGGAATGCATGAAGAACAAGACATCATGAAGATGGGTGGACTGAAGTCCAAGATGCCCGTTACTTTCATTACATTCTTGGCGGGTTTGGTAGCGATCGCGGGAATTCCTCCTTTCTCGGGGTTTTTCTCGAAGGACGAAATTCTTTGGAACGCTTTTGCTAATCCACATGGAAACAAAATCCTTTGGGCTATTGGTTTTGTGACCGCGATGATGACGGCCTTTTACATGAGCCGCATGTTCTACCTCACATTCCTTGGCGCCCCACGATTTGATGAAAAGAAAATGGGTGCACACCACGGTGACGATGATCACGGCCACGACGATGGACACGGGCATGGTCACGGTGGAGTTCATGAGTCACCCGCTTCGATGACGATTCCGCTCGTGATCCTAGCGGTTCTCTCTATTGTAGGCGGATTCATCGGAATTCCCGATTCGCTCGTTCACGATGTGAATTGGCTTGAACACTGGCTTGAGCCAGTCATTAAGCCCCACGACTTGACCGAGTTTACTGCGGGTCATGTGACAGAGTACGCCTTAATGGCGCTGTCCTCCATCGGCGCGTTAATCTTCGGGCTTTTTGCGTTTAAGACCTATTCGAATCTGAAAGCGGTCGAATTGAAACGTCAGGCTCACGCAAAACTTCATAAGACACTCGAGAACAAGTGGTACGTCGATGAGATTTATGAAGCGTCCATCATCAACCCGATCCATAAGTTTTCGATCACGCTCTGGAAGAGTTTTGATGTTGCGGTGATCGATCGCATTGTATTGGGCTTCGGTAAAGTGACTCAATGGACTGGCCAGGCTGCTCGCACGATGCAGACCGGCTCGATTCAAACCTATGCGCTCATGATTCTCTTGGGCCTCGTTGTTACGATTGGATACCTGATCTATGGAATGGTTTAATTCCCATCTACTGACGGTCGTTACGTTTGCACCCTTCGTTTGGGCTGTTTTCGGGATTCTATTGCCTGGAAAAGTGACGAAGCAGTGGGCCCTCGTTGGATCACTGGTTGTCTTCCTCCTGTCGCTGAAGCTCTACGGGGTTTACGACCCAGCAGGAGCCGAGTTTCAACTCACCGAAATGAAGGAATGGATTCCTGGTCTTGGGATTTCCTACAGCGTCGGTCTTGATGGGATCAGTCTTTGGCTGATTCTGCTTACGACTTTTCTCATGCCGATCGTGATTCTCGCGTCTTTCACCTCCGTCGAAAAACGCGAAAAGGAATACTATACGCTTCTTCTCGCGCTTGAGACCGGTATGCTTGGCGCGTTTGTTTCGCTCGATATCTTCCTGTTCTATGTGTTCTGGGAAGCGATGCTGATTCCGATGTACCTCTTGATCGGAATTTGGGGCGGAAAGGAGCGAATTTACGCTGCAATGAAGTTCTTCCTCTACACGATGGTGGGCTCGCTCTTAATGCTCGTTGCGATTTTCTACCTCGCCTATCAGCACAAAGTTCAGTTCGGTAATTTCTCAACCGCGATTACGGATCTCTACATGCTGAAAATTGCAGGAGGATCGGGATATTTCTCACCACAAGGACTGCTGTTTCTTGCATTCGCGTTCGCGTTCGCCATTAAGGTTCCGCTATTTCCGGTTCATACATGGCTTCCCGATGCGCACGTTCAGGCGCCGACTGCGGGATCGGTTATTCTGGCGGGCGTGCTTCTGAAAATGGGTGGTTACGGATTCATTCGATTCGCATTCCCCCTCTTTCCTGAAGCCGTTCAGACGTATCAGGGAATCTTTCTAGCGCTGGGTTCGGTTGCAATTATCTATGGAGCCTGGGTGGCGACCGTTCAACCCGACATTAAAAAACTGGTCGCTTACTCCTCGGTTTCTCACATGGGTTATGTGGTGATCGGTCTTTTCTCTCTGAATATGATCGGCGCGACGGGTTCGGTTTATCAAATGTTGAACCACGGTATCGCAACCCCGATGCTCTTCCTTTTGGTTGGGATGATCTATGAGCGGCGCCATACCCGTGAAATCAAGGAGTTCGGAGGAATCACAAAGGTGATGCCGCTTTTTGCAATCGCCTTCATGATTGCAACCCTCTCTTCCGTCGCACTTCCTGGGACTAACGGATTTGTGGGAGAGTTTTTAATCCTGCTGGGCACCTGGAAGACGAGTCCCGTGATGGCCGCGGTTGCAGCCACAGGAGTGGTTTTTGGGGCAGTCTATATGCTCTGGATGTTCCAGCGCGTAATGTTTGGCCCGCTCAACAATAAAGAAAATGAAAAACTTCAGGATATCTCGCTGCGCGAGAAGGTAGTTCTGATCCCGCTTGTTGTTGCAATCTTCGTCATGGGAATTGCACCGAATTTATTTTTCAGGACAATGGAGCCTTCGATCGCAAGGTTCTTAAAACGGTCCACCCCCGTGAACCAGCAGGTTGCGGCGGTTTCAATTCGTGAAGAAATCGCTAGGAGCTTAAAATGGAAATGAACTTGCCGAAGATCGTAAACCCCGATTTGCTCACAATGACATCAGACCAGGTCCGTGCGCTGATGCCCTATATTTGGGTGCTCATTACGGCAAGCATCGGAACGATTCTTTCTGTCTTTAATTCTAAACATGTCAAATGGGCGCTCTTTTGGGTCTGCACATTGGGAATTGTCGGTGCGATCTACCTCAGTGGTCAAATGCTGGGCGGCGAGAAGGTTTCGCTTTTCGGCGGGATGATGGTCTCTGACTCATTCTCTTCGTTTTTCAACGTCCTGTTCCTGGGAGCGGCTCTTCTCTCGATATTTTCCTCTGTTCGCTACCTCGACTCTCAAAATCTCCAGCATCCGGAATATTACGTTCTCATTCTTTTTTCGGCTCTTGGAATGATGCTGATGACGGCATCCTTGGATTTGATCACGATGTTCATCTCGCTCGAGATCATGTCGCTGTCAGTCTATGTTCTTGTCGGATTTAGACGCTCAGATCGCCGCGGTAACGAAGCCGCAATGAAATACTTTATTTTGGGAGCGGCAGCATCCGCGCTGATCCTCTATGGATCGGCGCTGCTCTACGGTTCGACGGGCTCGATGAATATCGTAGATATTTTGAATTTCTCGACGAAAGACGGCGTTAAACTTGTTCCGATGTTCCACATCGGTGCATGGCTTCTCATCTCCGGCTTCTTGTTCAAAGTGGCCTCCGTTCCGTTTCACATGTGGATGCCTGATGTGTATGAAGGCGCACCAACGCCGATTACGGGTTTCATGACGACTGGGATTAAGGCAGCGTCGTTTGCGATCTTCATTCGTGTATTCATCTCTGTTGGATATGGAAAAGATTTAGGCGGAGCACTTCAGGGTCACTTGCACACCATTCTTTGGGTGATTGCGGCGCTCACCATGTTCATTCCGAACGTAATTGCGCTCACTCAAACTAATCTGAAGCGAATGCTAGCTTATTCATCGATCGCCCATACGGGATATCTTCTCGTCGGGCTTATTACAGCGGCCTCGACCGATTCAGGTTATGCACCGATGGTGATGTATCTGGTGAGTTATGTTGTAATGAATTTAGGCGCGTTCGGAATTCTCTCCTCGATTTCTGGTAAAGGAGACACAGGACTTTCGCTTCAAGACTTGGCAGGTTTTTCGAAGACAAACCCATGGCTTGCGTTTGCTATGGCAGTATTCATGTTTTCGATGGCAGGTGTTCCTCCAACTGCAGGATTTGCGGCTAAATATTTTCTCTTTTATTCAGCCGTCCAGGGTGGCGAAACGGGCATTGTGATTCTCGGTGTGCTCTGTAGTGCGATCTCCGTTTATTATTACCTGCGCGTTCTCGTGTACATGTATATGAAGGACCCAGTCGAAGCGGTGAATATTCAGAAGCCGCTTACGCCAGCGTGGACCGCGTTAGCGGTAGCTATGATGGTTGGAATGACTCTCCAACTTGGCGTTTTACCTTCGAAAATGGTCGCGCTCACGAAAAAGGTAGTGGCTAGTCTCTGAGACGAACTTCTAGGCAAAACAAGCCTAGGAAAAAAATTCCTAAAAGGCCTTAAAAATCACGTATTTTTGAGGCCTTTTTCTATTACTTTCAAGCCCTTGGATTCAAAACTTCGGTTAAACTAGAGTAATGAGCCAAGTCCCTGGCCCACAATTTAAAATCAAGCACCGCTCTGGACGAGTCTTGGGACCGCTCGATCTTTCGCGCGTAAAAAAATTGATTGAGCACGGTGAAATCACAGGCGAGGAGATTGCTAAGACTTATCCAGAAGAAGTATGGAAGGACATCAATCTCTTCCCAGAAATCGCAGCGCTTCTTCTGTCCCAGGCTCGAGGCACGATCAACAATACAGAAACTCTCTCGAGCAATCAAAGTTCCTACCAACCGATCTTGGGCGGTTATACGCAAGTGCAAATGGCTCCGACAGTCGTGCTCTCGCCGGACGAGGCGGCTCAGGCGACTCAAGTGATCGCGGAGGAGAATAAAAATGAACCCTCGCGCGATCAGGAAGATGCGGACAAGACACAGGTCGTTCAATCCCAAGAGAGTAACAACGAAGAGGATGAAAAGACGGTATTTGCTCCACGCGAAAATGAAGACAAAACCATAATCGGAAAACCTAATACAACTTCAGGTGACTTAGAAATTGGCACCGTGCCCTCGATTCAGTTAGCAACGCAGTTTCAGGATTATAAGGCTAACTCGGAATCTTTTCCTTCTTCGGCTGCAGCGGGGATCGAAATCGATAATAAGCGTGAAAAAGTGGGGAACCCATCCAACTCCTTTCAGGCCGTTACGGAAAAAGCCGACAGCCAGCCGCTACCGTATGCATTGACCGTTGAGAAAACTGTCGCCATACAGCGGCCCGAAGCGATTCCTAAATATGAGAAAAAGCTCTTTCGAAATCTGACGGGACGCGAGCTCCTTCGGGTAGTGCTGTTGGCGGGTTTACTGGGTTACTTCGGCTATGAATCTTTTTTGAGCGATGAAGCCGACGGACCTCAAAAAAGCGCTGCGGTTTTTCGTCCCTACTTTCCAAAGATGGACGCAAAAACAGCGAATCCAAAAATTTCTGAAGGTTATTATGCCGAGGGACTCAAGTTCTATTTTGAAGACACAGTATTAGGTTACCGAAAGGCCGCGATTAAATTCGCCCAAGCTTGTGAGTCGGATCCCGAAAACCTAAAAGCAATTGCCCTCCTCGCGTCGACGTACATCAATCTGATGGATACCTCGAACAAGGACGATGAGTTCTTCTCCGTTATCAATAGACTCTTGGATATAGTAAGAACAAAGGGAATTGACCTCACCGAGTCAGTGATTGCCGAAGTTGAGTTTCTAGTCGAGACATCGCGACCCGAAGCAGCTGTTGAAAGAATTGTTGAATATACACGTTCGCACCCGTCGTTTCACGAATCGATGTTTTACTACATCGCCTATGCTTATTTCGCGAAGGGAGAAGACAATAAAGCTGCAAAGTACATTGCTCTATTTCCGGATAATAAGGCCTTCTCTCCACGAGTGTTTCTCCTTCGAGCACAGATTTCAGAGAAGCTTGGGGACCGCGCGAGCGCTAAAGCGGAACTGAAGAAGGCCCTTAAATTGAATCCGGATCATCTCAAGTCACGCCTCATGCTCGTATCCTATGCACTCCAGGAAGGGAACACCGAAGCCATCGGACCAGAGATTCAAAAAATTGTAGAAAAAGGCGCACTTCTTCCTCCGGCGGATCACGCGCTTGCGTACTACTATTTTTCCCAATATTTCACGGCGATGAAAAAGTTTGATTCGGCGATTATTGCGATCAAAGAGGCGATTCGACTCGATCGTCAAAACCATGATTATATTTTGGAATACTTTACTCTGAAGTCTGAACTGGGTGGTAAAAACGAAACCGATAAGCGCGAAGTAAATATGTATGTATATCTTCGCGATGGTGAAAAGGAATTGAAGGCGGGACGGTATCATGAAGCCTTAACCCAATTCTTAAGAGCCCACGACGAAAACCCGAAGTCGATTTTACCTTATGTAAAAATCGGAGATATGTTTTGGAATCTCCACGATGTCGTGAATGCTCGCATGAATTATGAGAAAGCTGCGCTCGGATCACCGAATGACATCGAAATTTGGTCAAAATACATTCGCACTCTGATTGAAAGTTACGAGTGGGAATTGGCGAATAAAGCCATGGACAAGTTTCGGGGTATGCAAGTCAGTCTATCCGCTATCGATAAGGCGGCTGGCGACATGTACGCTAAACAGGGGCGATACTTAGAGGCGGCGATGAATTATCGAAACGCGATGAAGCGTGAATCGATCGACCCTGATGTCTACCTGGCCTTCGGAAAGATTTTGATGGCTACGAAACAGTATAAAGAGGCGCCGTTTTATTTTGCGTTAGCAAGGCGACTCGACCCATTAAATATTGAAAGTGTCGTACTTACGGCGAAGGCTCTGGCGAACAGTACCTCCGTGGATACTGGGATTAACTATCTCCAAGCAGAACTCCAGAAGGGTAAGTTCACAAAGGCGGAACTCCTGACGGCGCTCGCCGAGCTTCACCTTCAGAAAGGTGAAATCGACCAGGCTCAGAACTTTATCGATCAAGCCCATGCGGCGAATCCGGACCTTGCAGCACCCTGGAAGGTTCAGGCTCAGATTTATCTGAGCCGACAAAGCTCGGACAAAAAAGCGATTGATCGCGCGCTTGATGCTTATAAGTCGTATTCTGATAGAAATGAGTCAGATCCCTCTGGCTACCTCGAGCGTTTTAATCTTTATCGAGCAAAATTACAGTACGACAAAGCAGGAGAAGAGCTGGATCGGATTTTTAATATCTATCCGAAGTATCCGAATCTCCATTACTACAAAGGTTTCATGTTAGAAGAGATGGGAAATGCAAACGTCGCAGTGGCCGAGTATAATTCCGAACTGAAGAATAATCCGAACTCTGTCATTACCATGGTCGCTTTAGGTCGTACGCTCTTGCAGCAGGGCAAGGCGAAGGACGCTCTAGCCCCACTACAAAAGGCGATGGAAATCGCACCACAAGATGCGCAGGCCAAATTCTGGGCGGCGCTTACCAACCATAAGATAAAAAACTATAGTGGCGCGATCGCCTTATTCCGCTCCGCGGCGTCACTCGACCCAGGAAATGCACTCATTTATAAGCGTCTCGGCGAGTGTTATCGAGATACAGGTGATCTCGATAATGCCCGTACCGCATTTAGAAAATATCTAGATATGGAACCGGACGCCCAAGATCGCAGTGAAATTGAGAAGTACCTCTGATACGATACGTCTATGCTTGATCCGCGTTATTTCCAGGACAAAATCGAAGAACTAGAAAAAGGCCTCGCGAAGAAACATTTCGCTCAGGACCAGATTTCAGCCATTACAGCCCAGTCGAAACGTCGGAAGGAGTTGATTCTACAGGCCGATGCTTTGAAGGCAAAACGCAATCAGGTGAGTCAGCAGATCGCTCAGTTAAAGGCTAAAGCGAAGGCCGATCCCGCTGCTGGAGCCGAAGCGGATAAACTCGTCCTTGAAATGCGAGGAGTCGGCGACCAGATCAAGATTTTAGACGAGGAACTGAAACTCGTTGAAGATAAGTTTTCAAATGAAGTTCTCAGGATTCCCAACCTTCCTCACGAAAGTGTGCCCGAAGGTGCAGATTTAGAATCTAACCGCGAAGTTAGGCGTCATGGCGAACCGAAAAAGTTTTCTTTCGCTCCAAAGGAGCACGGCGAGTTAGGTGAGAAGCTCGGAATTTTGGACTTCGAGCGAGCCGCAAAAATTTCAGGTTCCCGATTCACGATCTACCGAGGAGCTGGGGCACGGCTGGAGCGCGCGCTTATTCAGTTTATGCTGGATCTCCACACGCGCGAACATGGCTATGAAGAAATTATTCCTCCCTTCATGGTCACTCGGAAGAGCATGACAGGTACCGGCCAGCTCCCAAAATTTGAGGAAGATTTATTTCGAACGACTATTGGGGCGGAGCGAGAGCTTTTCCTGATCCCGACGTCGGAAGTGCCGCTCACGAATATCTACGCGGACGAAATTATCGAGCCCGGCAAACTCCCCTTTTACTTCACCGCCTATTCTCCCTGTTTTCGTTCCGAGGCCGGATCGCACGGAAAAGACGTCAAAGGGCTTATTCGTCAGCACCAGTTCCAGAAGGTGGAAATGGTCAAGATTTGTGAAGCTGAAAAGTCTTATGACGAATTAGAGAAGATGGTAAAAAACGCCGAAAAAGTTCTCGAACTCCTAGGGCTCCCCTATAGGACAATGCTTCTCTGCGGCGGCGATATGGGATTCGGGGCGTCGAAAACCTACGACCTCGAAGTTTGGATCCCTACCCAGAACACTTACCGCGAGATCTCTTCTTGCTCGAACTGTGAGGACTTCCAAGCTCGGCGCGCACAGATCCGGTATCGATCGGAACCGGGTGGAAAGCCAAAATTAGCTCATACCTTGAACGGATCTGGCCTTGCGGTGGGGCGTACCCTTGTTGCAATCTTAGAAAACTTCCAAAATGAAAACGGGGAAGTTAGGGTACCTGAAGCCCTTCACTGCTATGTGCACGGAGCTCCGGGGTTCGAAAAACGAGGAAACGAGATCTGGATCGTTCCTCAAAAGAGGTAGTTCGTTTTTGAGAGTGCGGAAAGGTGGCAGAGTGGTCTATCGCACCGGTTTTGAAAACCGGCATACGGGCAACCGTATCGAGGGTTCGACTCCCTCCCTTTCCGCCATTCAAATCTTAGGAAATTAGACGTGACTTCGCCTTGCCTCTGAAAGACAACCCGAGCAAAATCTAGAGATGAGCCGATTTCAGATTCGTTTTAATACGAAGTACCTCGAGTCTTCCAATCCATCACTCAAGTGGAGGCTCCTCGTTGACGGTGTTGAACACCTCGCCTCGCGAATCCAGATCGATGTGCCCTGTGAAACGACGGAAGATCGTGTCACTGAGGGTGGACAGGAAAATATCCAAAAGTGGCACATCAGTGGAAATGGAAAGCCTGTCTGGACGGGTACAGACGTTCGCATTGTTAAAGTCTAATGGAACGTCGACGGCTTACTGTCCTTTTCTAGGCTCAGGATATTTCCGCTTCAGATCTAACGCCTCGGTGTAACTTTGATTCCAGACCGCGCTGAAAATCCGTTGCCCGGTTTGGGCAAGTTCAGGCCGGCGAATAATGACGTCGACGTTTCTAGTGCCGTAGAAGTAGCCTTTTGACCAGTTACTGGTGCTCACCCAGTAAATCGATCCATCCACAATCATATGCTTCGAATGGATTACGCGCCCAAAAGGAATAAATCCGCTCGAGTGTTCTGGTACGAAACAGACCCGAACTTCGATGTTCGGAACGGATGCGAGTCCTCTGATCGATTCAATGGAGTCTTTCCCAGTATTCCAGTGAGATACAAGCAGCTGAACTTTCACTCCGCGCGCAGCAGCGGCCCGAAGGGCATTGTCCAACTCAAGCCAGGGTTGAGTTGTATATGCAGTAACGGAATAATCTAATATTTGAATCTGTAGCGACGTTTTCGCGTCGTTGATCAGGCTGAGGAGCTTCGGCAAAGCCGCATCCACACTGGTTGGATTTAGAACCTCAGGGCTTGCGACCAACTCAACATCGCCCGTATTTTCAGGAGTCACAGTTTTCTTAGCGGGAATTTTTCCGGTTTTCGCGAGTTCCCAATCGGATTCAAAAATGCGACCGAGTTTTTTCGCAAACTCTCCGTCTTGTACCAGAACACCGGTCTCATGGATCTGGTTTAGGGCGCGCCAATCAAAGTTTTGGCTTCCAATGAATGATTCAACTCCGTCCACAACCCAGTATTTTGCGTGAAGAATTCCACCGGTCAGAGTTTTTAGATCCAGCACTCGAACTTCAATGCCGGGGATGGCTTTCACAAGTGCGAGGGCAGCGGGATCACTCGTGATCATGTTTTGGGAAAGAAGAAATCGAACTTTTACTCCGCGGCTTGCAGCTTGATTCAGGGCCGCGATCACCTTTTCAATTCCTTCGCCCGGTTTATTCGAGACATACATCTGGGCGATATCGATCGATTTTTTAGAGCGGCCAATCATTTCAATCCATGTGTCGAGCGCGCGAGGAAGACCCGGAACGGCTAGGGTGGTTTCTTCGGGAATCGATTGCACCACGTTTACGACAGGAGTCGATGCGCAGGCGAGAGATTGAACACCAAAAAGTCCGACGAGCAGAAGGCTTTTGAATTTCATCTCGAGAGAGTGGATTCGGAAGGAGTCGGATTCAACTTCCCGAGGTCAGTATTTCGTTAGGAAATGACGCGCAAAATCAAGCGGCGTGTTTACGGGTAGTTACGCGACTTATAGCACCGCGCAGCTATCAACGCGATTCGTAATAGAACAATCAATTCGAGGGCTCAAATCTACCGTCTCGTAACCCCCAGTTCCCCTGTTGATGAGAAAAGCACCGAGTTCCTTCAATTCAAACTGGATCCCCGATCGGTTCCTGGGCTTGAAGAGGAGGGTGAGTGTCTCGCGTTTTTCAACCACCGCGTTTTTTAAGGATTCAGGGATCTGAATTCCAACGAAACTCTCCTGACTCCAAAGATCTTCGCCGATTTTTTCTAAAAGAGCGTCCTTCTTCTTATCACCACTCCAATACTCCGTCCCACTTTTATCGCGTACCCCTAACCAGAACCCCCCGTAATTTAAAACTCCTCGGAGGCGAAGGTAAATGTACTCAGTGGAAGGCGCTTCGAGGCGATTTTCACGTGAAATTTCCACATCGCTAGCCTGAAAAAGTTCAGGGTGATCAAATAGGACGCGCTCGCGAGCATAAGGTGAAACGATTTGTAATGTCGGCTCAAGGAGAACGGGCTTTCCGTTAGGATCGCCATAGGGATTCTGAGGTTTGTCGCTAAAAACATTGTTCTGGGTGATGATGTATAAAACGGGGCGTCCGGTCACAGGATCAAACTTGCCGGTAAACTTGCAGGTTTTATGGCCGATCCCGCCAGTTACATCACACTGATATTCTCGTTTGACGATTTGACCTGAAATCACGTTGAAACGCACGTCCATCACCCACTCAATATCCAAGCGACGACCGTATCGACCCATCTGATTCTCGACCTTTATCTTTGAACCCAAGCTATCTTCGTCGGTGAAAAAAACGGTGTAACGAACTTGCGCCTCGCCCTGCGGAAAATATTGCAGACTATAGGTCATTAAGAGCGGTCGATCGGTGTCTGGGTTTCGTGCTTGGTCTTTTCTTGAAATGAGGAGGGGTGCATTTTTTTGGACGATTTCATCAACAGAGTTCGCGTGAGCAGGGCGAATATTTGGAATCGAAAGCGAGGTCAGAAGTAACGTAAAGCAAGTTATGAACTTCCGATTGATCTGCATCGAGGGCTATTATCTCCAGGGTCGCGCGCGTTTTGATCTTCAGATTGCACGCAATATCCTTAAAGCTTCCATCTCATTGCCGTTGAAGTCGGTACTCTCTTCATTCGAAACGAAGAACTGCTGAATATTATGGCTCTATTTGATTCTAAACGATGACGGAAGCATTTCAAACGAACTCATCGAAGAGCGGGTCAAAAAACTGACACACACGCGCGTTTAACGACAATAGCGCGCAGTTGAAACAGCTATTCCGGAATCACGAGGCTTAGTTTTTACTGGCTCACTTCAGATCAAGGACCACAACCGAATAGGCATCGGAACCTTGAGCATCTGCTCTCCGCACCCGAACGAGATAACTCTTTCGTGATTGTAGGGTGCGATTAAAATCCGCGGCGCTTGTGCAAGGTTTCCGATCGATCTCGACGATCACATCTCCACGTCCAAGACCCGCCTTGTCGGCCGGACTTCCGTAGCGCACATCCGAAATGACCGCACCCTTCGTGTTCTCAGGTAAGCCAATTTCAGAGGCGATATCTGCGGTCAAGTCTTCGACTGTAATACCGCTCAATTCTTGAGATTTGTTCTTTTCCTTTTTCGGGGGCTCTAAGCGTTTTGATCTTTCAGATGGATCGCTTGGTCGCGCACTGACTTTCACCGAGAGTTCTTGAATCTTCGTTCCGCGCTGTACTTTCATTTTCGCGGTTTCACCTACAACAACCGAAGTGACCGCGCCGATTAGGTCGTATGAGGATGAGACTTTTTTTCCGTTGAATTCGATGATGACATCATAGAGCTGTACTCCCGCTTTATCTGCCGCCTCACCGGGAACGACGTGCGCAACAAACGCTCCCTTGAGATCCTTTGGGATACCGAGTTGTTTAGCGAGTTCAGGAGAAACCTCCCCAGCCTGAACACCAATGTACCCGCGCGAAACCTTTCCCTTGGCTTTTAACTGCGGCAAAACTGCTTTCACGAGGCTAATGGGTATCGCAAATCCAATCCCCTGTGCGCGCTGATCGATCGCATTATTGATCCCAATGACTTCGCCCTTCATATTGACGAGCGGACCACCCGAATTTCCGGGATTGATCGGTGTATCGGTTTGTAAGTAATTTGCGAGCTGAAAGTCAGGTGATTTTCGATCTTTAGCCGAAATAATTCCATGCGTGACGGAGTGTCCTTGTCCAAAAGGATTTCCGATCGCCATGACGAATTCTCCGACCTGTAAGCTATCCGAATCGCCAAGAATCATCGGTTGAAGTTTTCGCTTCGTTTTCACGCGGATCAACGCGAGGTCCAAGTCTGGATCGCGACCAACGACTACGCCATCTGTTGGTGTTTCATCATCGGCCTCAGTAAAGCGAATTTTAATTTCATCCGCGCCCTGTACGACGTGGTTATTTGTCAGCACGAGACCCGACTCATCGATTATAAATCCCGTACCTAATGCAGCAGAACCGAAAGCTCCGCCGGGTTCGCCACCTTCATCGGAATCTTCTTCGTCGTCTTTGGGACGTGGGGGTGTCTTTTTTCGTCCCTTAAAAAAGTCCTCGAAAAACTTTCGAAATAAGTCTTCTTGTTGAGGATTTGTTGCCATCTTTGAACGACTGACCGTTTGAATGTTTACGACGGAAGGAATTGTTTTTTTGGCGAGATCGACAAAGATATTCGGATTTGTACTCGCGAGCACGGCAGAGTCAGCAGCTTGGGTTGATGGTGATGAAAGAAGAAGCGAAAATAGCAGGGCGATTCTAATCATTTTAAATATTATCTCTTGGTGATTTCTACAAAGCGCATACGTGTTTCAAATAATAGGTGTTCAATCAGTCGATCTTCATCGGCGGTGCGATTTCCCTTGGTCTTCTCGAAAATGAGTTCAAGTAGGTCGATGTTCTGCTTTGCGAGATGGAGATTGGGTTCCGGGTTTTTCGTTTTTCCTTCTTCTCCCGGAATCTGTCCGAGCCCCATGTAGGCAGCTGAAGCAATAGAGAGGACGAAGGTTGTGAAGTCGATTTTTCCGGTATTTTCAGATGCTTGAGGTTTCGAAGCCATGACTTAGATCTACTCCCGTCTCGGAATGCAGACAAGGGCGACCCAAGGTGAGGAGAGCGTTTGGCCAGGGCGCAATAAGGCTATGGTTTGCAAACACAGGGCAGAGCGCCGGGGGAGAGAATGTAGCCTCACGGTGGAGAGAGGTCATGACCAAACGCATCCCGTCCGTTTCAAAGCGACGACGGGGCTCAGAACTTCGGTAAAACCGACCGAGCAGCGAGAGTATTCCGATGGATGGGAGACTTAAGATAAATTGGGTAAGCGTAAAATTACGACGCCCAGTTTTAGCCACGAAAAGCGCTTCCTCCACCTTCGAGTGAACACCACGGGTGAACCGAATTCCCCAAAGGGTCAAATACGTTTCAAAGGATAAACGAAGTGAGCGCGAAGACTGTTCTAGCTCTTGGAGAATCTCAGTGAGTTCTCGATGGGAGAGTAATGAGAGAAGGCCGCGAGTGACCCAAATTTTTGTTTTTCGGAAAGGCGCTCTTGTAACAAAGATGTGAGCCGAAGGGTCGTCAATCTCAAAGAGTGTCTTGCCGCTGAATAGAACTTTTCGCGGACGCATGTAGCTGCTGATCAATCGATCTGTAAAAAAAAGATCTAGGAATAGAAGCGAAGAAATTACAACGGCAGAGACTTTCACCGCAGGGAGTTCCCCGAAGAGGAACGCGATGGCAAGCGGTACCCCATACACGAGAGCAATGAACAGGGTCAGTTTGAAAAAATATCCGAATATTTGCTTCACTAACTAGAAGCTTACAGAAAAAAAGGCTTATGCGGAAGTGTCATCTTCCTCGTCTTCAATGACCATTGAAACTTCTTCAGAGCGAATATCGTAGCCCTCTTTGCGTTCAATACCTGAAAAACGGAGCTTCAGGTCATCCGGATTGTTTGAACATGAGATCGCCTCTTCGAGCGTCACGCTGCCTTCGCGAACCAGTTCCTCGAGGTCCATATTCATCGTCTGCATTTTATAATAAGTGCCAGAACTTGCGATCAGTTGAGGAATTTCCTCATGGGTAGACTTTCGGATGCAGTTCTCGATTGAGGGCGATTTTATCATCACCTCAGACGAAAGAATTCGGCCGGAGCCATCTGCTTTTAATACGAGTTGCTGAGCGGAAATTCCGATTAAGCTTGACGCGAGCTGAACGCGAGCCTGATTTTTTTGTTCCGACGGAAACATATCTAGAATGCGATCGAGCGCGCTCTTCGCGTCGTTTGTGTGCAGGGTCGAAATGACTAAGTGGCCAGTTTCGGCCGCAGTTAAAGCGGTTTGAAACGTACGATAATCACGCATTTCTCCAACGATGATAACGTCGGGATCCTGTCGTAAACAGGAAGTGAGTGCATCGTTCAGCTGATTAAAATCGCAGCCTAATTCTCGCTGTGTGATAACGGATTTCTTATCGTGAAAAACAAACTCCACCGGATCTTCAATCGTAACGATGTGGAGGCGCTGGGTCTCATTTAAAAATTGAATGAGGGAAGCCATGGTTGTCGACTTTCCGGATCCGGTCGCACCGGTGATCAGGAGAAGTCCACGAGGTTTCTGAACGAGTTCTTTCAAGACCATAGGCGCTCGGAGAGATTCGTAACCCGGAATTTCAGCCGGAATTCGTCTCAACACTGCGCCAAGAGAGTTCATAAAATAGAAGACGTTACAGCGAAAGCGCCCCGCCTCGTCAGCCTCGAAGGTGAAGTCGATTTGGCGGTTCTGTTCGAACTTTTCACGTGAGTTTTTTGGGATGATCGGAAGAATGATCTGCTGGATCATCTCTTCGGAGAGTTCAGGCATCGTCGCGGGTAGTAGCTTACCGTGAATGCGATAAAGTGGAGGACGCTTCCGTCTGAGGTGTAAATCCGACGCGTTGTATTTCACAAACGCCCGGATGAGGTATTGAAGATCGAACTTCCGGTCTTTGGGTTGTGATGATGCGGCTGACGAAGTGCTCATAATCAACTGCTTATCGGTAAAATCGAGAGCGCGATTGATTGAAAGATAGAGCTTAAGCGTATGATTTTAGATCTTATTTTGCGTCGAAATTTTGACGGGAGGACGCAAGGTCAAATAAGTGCGAGCTGAGATTGGACTACGTATCAGTGAGAGGGAAAGTTTCCTAGCATTCGTACCTCCTCATGCAGTTCAACGCCCAGGCGTTCCTTTGCCTCACGTTTTGCGAGAGCGATCAGATTCCAAACGTCATCTGCTTTTGCTTGCCCAAGGTTCACAATGAAGTTTGGGTGTTTTTCTGAAAAAGCCGCGTTTCCAATTCTTTTTCCGCGAAGTCCAAGAGAGTCGATCACTTCCCATGCGCGCCGAGGAAGTGGGTTTTTAAAAACACTTCCACACGATGGATATTCGAGGGGTTGACTCGATTTTCGACGTGCAAGTGTCTCATCGATTATCGCTTTCACTTCGGCAGGTTCTTTTCGCGTAAATTTCCACAATGACGAGAAAAGAACTTCATCATCCTGAATAAAAAAATTCTTTCGATAATCAAACTTTAGTTCCTTGCCCGTACGCTCAACCCAATCTTCTTCTGACTTCAAACGGAATGAGCGGGTCGCGATGAGAACATCTTTCGCTTCCCCGAGGTGAGTGCCTGCATTCATGTAAATGACTCCGCCGACTGAACCGGGAACACCCGTGAGAAGCTCAAATCCGGAGAAACCACGCTTTGCAGCCTCCCGCAGAAGGCTGGTAACGGAAACACTTGAACCCACTTCGAGCGTTTCGCCTCGTTCGAGGATTTGAGTAGAAACTTTTGTCGTTTTAATGACGACAGCATCTAGCCCATCGTCTGAAACCAAAAGGTTCGACCCCATTCCGATAATAAAAAAGGGATAGTGGCTGATGCGGAGACCTTCTTTGATCCATTTGAGGTCTGACTCGTTTTCTGGCATCAGAAGGAGTGGCGTATTTCCGCCAATTTTGTAATACGTGTGCCGACTGAGGGGCTCATTCCAGAAAATGCCGCCTTTAAACCGAGAAGCGTTTTCTTTGAACCAATCGAGTGACTTCGTATTCAAGTGCTGAGTCCCGCAATGATGAGATCAGGAAGCCGCGTGATGGAGCCAGCTCCCATACACAAAAGGAGGTCGCCATCTTTCAAATCGCCTAAGCAAAGCGATTTTGCTTCTTCGAGGTTTTTTGCAAATAATGTATTCTTAGGTCCGCGTTTCCCGTCTTTGATTTTTCCAAAAAGATTTTCTCCGGTCACACCGGGAATCGGATCTTCACCTGCCGAATAGATTTCAGTCAGAATCAACTCATCCGCAAAGCTAAAGCAGCCTAAAAACCCTGACTCACAATGGAGGGTGCGGGAGTATCGGTGGGGCTGGAAAACGACTCGAATTCGGCCATTTTTCCAGCTGGAGCGAGCGGCTTTGAGTGTAGCTTCAATTTCGGTGGGGTGATGCCCGTAATCATCGACCACTCGAATTTTACGCCTCGGATCATCATATCGAACGTCGAAGCGTCGTCGAACCCCTGCGAATTCTTGAAGTCCTTTTTGAATTTGAGAGAAGTCGAGACCAATCAAGCGGCCCACGCACACCGTGGAGAGGGCATTGAGGGCGTTATGTTTCCCATGGATCCGAAGCTTGATCGTGCCGAGCTTTCCGTCGGACTTCGTAAAAACAGAAAACTCTTGGCCAGCCTCGCTCTCGATATGATTTTCTATCCAGTAATCGTTATCGGAAGAAAAACCGTAAGTAAGAAAAGGCTTTGTAAAACGCTCTAAACACGCGCGAACACCAGGGTCATCACCGCAGACGACAGCTTTTCCGTAAAACGGAACGCGCGCAATAAAATCGACAAACGCATTCTCCAACGCAGCCATGGAACCGTAATGATCGAGGTGGTCGTTGTCGATGTTCGTGATCACGACATAAGTGGCAGGCAAATGCAGGAATGAGCCATCGCTTTCGTCGGCTTCAGCGACGATATAGCTGCCCTTTCCATATTTAGCGTTCCCACCTAAAGCATCCACAATTCCGCCAATGACAATTGTTGGATCAAGTCCTGCGCTATTCAGGAGGGTCGCCATCAGGGAAGTCGTTGTGGTTTTTCCGTGAGTTCCAGCTAAAGCGATTCCGATTTTTCCACGCATTAGTTCTCCGAGCATTTCAGCTCTTCTGATAACAGGAATGCGTTTTCGTTTTGCTTCTAGGACCTCTGGGTTCGTTGGGCGAATGGCCGATGAGGTCACGACTACATCCGCATTTTCAACAAACTCGGTTTTATGCCCGTTATAGATTTTGATCCCAAGCGAGGCGAGACGCTTTGTCACGTCGGTATCCGAAGCATCTGATCCACTCACGGGATAGCCCAAAGAATGAAAAACTTCCGCGATTCCGCTCATTCCGATTCCACCAATTCCTACAAAATGGAGTGTGGGCTTGGCTGCTTGATTCGCGACCGTCATATAAGCCCTCGAGCTTCGGTTGAGGGGTGAATGGATTTGACGATAATGTGAGCAGCGGAGTGCGTGTGAAACTTCTTAATCCTGTTTTCCATCTCTTGTAGGGGGGTCGCGTCCTTCACGTAGCTTCGAATCAGAGCCTCGAGATCAGAGCCCTTAGATTTTCCTTGGAGTAATACTTTGACCGCTTGGGCTTCTTCGAACAGGCGCGCGTTCTTTTCTTGGTGGTTATCGGCCGCTTGAGGAAATGGAATCAGAATCGCAGCACGCCCTACGGCTGCCAGTTCCGCAAGCGTAGAAGACCCCGATCGGCAGATGACGACGCTTGCTTTGGCGTAACAGGCTTGCATGTCATGGATGAATTTCTCGACACGTGCAGGAAATCCCGCCTTTTCGTAACCTGCTTTCACGCGATCATAATCGCGATCACCGGTTTGATGGGTAATCTCGACCTTCCCCTTCAAGTCCTGGATGAGCGGAAGCATCTCGAGCACCAGCGTGTTAATACCCATCGCCCCCTGGCTTCCACCGAAGATGAAAATCGAAAAAGGTGTTCGCGGGGCCGCAGGTAAGGTTTGGATTTCCTTACGAATGGGATTGCCGGTAACGAGAGCTTTTTTTGGATCAAATTTTTGGTCGATGCCGGGGAAAGCACAAAATACCTGATTCGCGAAACCTCCCAGTAATCGGTTGGTCAATCCTGGAACGGCATTTTGTTCCAAAATCCCGATCCTACATCCCCAAATCCATCCCACGAGCCACGCCATGAGGACCACGGGACCAGAAGCGTATCCGCCGACACCGACCACAGCACTCGGGCGCTCACGAATTAAAATAAAGAGTGATTTCAGGAGAGCGAATGGAATTTTAATGAGGGTGGATATGCGTTTTCCAATGCTAACGCCCTTCAAGGCGCCAAGACTTAGGAGTTCAAGCGGATATCCCGCACGAGGGACAGTCTTTTCTTCAATAGCCCCCTGAGCTCCTATAAATAAAATTCTTGAAGTCGGGTAATTCTTCTTCCACTCATCGGCGATCGAAACCCCTGCGAAAACATGTCCGCCCGTTCCGCCGCCTGTGACGATGAGGGTTGGGCTCTTTTTCATAGTTCAACCTTTGCGGGGAGTGGGCCACGAGAAATCGAGAGAAGAATTCCAATGGCAAACAAATCCACAATGAGCGCCGAACCCCCGTAGCTAATCAGAGGAAGAGTAAGGCCCTTCGTGGGGAGCAAACCCAATACGACGCCGATATTCACAAACGCCTGAAGCCCAAGCGCAATCGTGATCCCGCAAGCCAAGAGCCCCCCAAATAAATCTCCATAGAGCTGAATGCGCGCTGAGGCGATTTTGAGGCCGCGATAAATGAAAAAACAATAAGCGAATATGACTCCGATGACGCCTAAAAATCCGAGCTCCTCACCGATGACTGCGAAAATGAAATCGTTATGGGCTTCAGGCAGATAAAAAAGTTTTTCTTTACCATTTCCAAGGCCGACGCCCCAAAATCCTCCACTGTGAACCCCAAGCATCGATTGAAGAACCTGAAACCCTTTTCCGAGGGGATCTTTCCAGGGATCTAAAAAAGTCATGAGTCGAGCTCTGCGGTAGGGAGCGAGGAGAATCAAAAAAGCCGCCGCCGTGAGCGCGAGCGCGATCATCCCGCCTAAAAATCGCTTTGGAACCCCGGCCACAAAGAGGAGCAGAAATATCACGCCACCAATCATCACGACCGAACCGAAGTCCGGCTGAATGAGAAGGAGAACCATTGCAGGAATGGGTAAAACAAAGGGCGCGACCACTCCGGGCACGAACCGAGATAGAATATCGCGCTTCTTATCGAGCTGACGCGCGACAAACAAGATCATCGCAAACTTCGCAATCTCAGCCGGTTGGATATTGATGAACCCCAGGCGCAGCCAGCGTTGAGCGCCCGACACACGCGTTCCCACTCCAGGGATTAAGACAAGAGCGAGAAGAAAGACCGATCCGAGCGCAATCGGATAGGCCCACTCTTTCCACTTTGTGTATGGGATTCGAAGCGCTGCAATCAGGCAGATAAAACCCACAACTACGAAAGCGAATTGTTTCTTAATGAAAGCGAAGCCATCGCCAGTTCGCTCTTGGGCGTAAATGTACGATGAGCTGTAAACCATCAGGAGCCCAAAGAGCACCATGGCAACAACCAAGCCTAAAAGGACAACGTCAATCCCCTTTAAGTCCTCAGAGTTGATTGACCAACTTTTTGAAGTAATCTCCACGCTCTTCATAGTTTCTAAACATGTCGAAGCTTGCACAACCTGGGCTGAGTAGAACAATGTCTCCCGTTCTAGATTTTTGGAATGCGAGCAAGATCGCTTCTTCGAATGTGCCCACGAGGTAAGTTTCCGCAAAGTCCCCGATCGAGCGGTTCATTTTTTCTTTTGCTTCACCCATGAGGATCAGGAGTTTACAGCGCTGGCGCACGATTTCGGCCAGAGGCGCGAAATCAAAGTTTTTATCCTTACCCCCTGCAATCAGAATGATTGGGTTTGCAGGAAAGGATTTTAGCGCGCGTTCCATACTCTGGGGATTTGTAGCCTTCGAGTCGTTGAAGAAATAGACGCCGTCCTTACGGCGAACGAACTCAAGGCGGTGGAAGATCCCCTTAAATTCATCAATCGCTTTTTGGATCGCTTGTGGGCTCACCCCCATCACACGCGCGGCGCAGATGGAGGCCATGATGTTCTCTTTGTTGTGTTCGCCGTAAACTTTCACTTTCGAACAGTCAAAGATGTCTTCTTTTCCAAAGATTTTCGTGAAGATCTTTTTCTCTTTAGCATCGTAGTAGGCGCCGTTGAAGTTTTCAGCAAACTCTCCGCCGATAGCGAGCGGATTTTTCTTCGTGAACCAAAGAAGTCGACCTGCGTTGTCTTGAGCGAAGCTCTGAACAATCGGGCTGTCGTAGTTTAATACGACGTAAGTGTTTTTGTCGCACGCACGGAGGAGGCGTTTTTTTGCTTCCACGTATGCTTCCATGGACGGATAGCCATCAAGGTGATCAGGTTAGATGTTAGTAAAAACCGCAACGGCTGGAATTAAGCGTTGGGTGAGTTCGAGTTGGAAAGAGGAAAGCTCTGCAACAACGATTTCCGACCTCGGCCCGTCAGTGACGTAATCCAGAAGCGGTTTGCCGAGGTTTCCGCCCGCAAACGCAGGACGATTATCAGCATTGAACATTTCAGCGATCAAGGTCGTTGTCGTTGATTTTCCGTTTGTTCCCGTTACACAAATGAGGGGTTCTTTAATAGCCTGAGCAGCTAAATCGATCTCGTTAGTAATGGGAATATTCAGCGCACGGACCTCGTCGAGCGGCTTCGCGTTGAGCGGAATGCCTGGGCTCACGACCACCATTTCGGACTGGGTGAAGGTTAGCGGATTGTGTTTTCCGAGTTCGTATTCGATTTTCAGATCCGCGCAAGCATTTACGGATTCCGTGAGTTCGGATTTCTGCTTCATATCCGTCACAGTCACTTTAGCGCCCTGCTTAGCCATATATTTAGCCGTCGCAACGCCTGAAAGACCGAAGCCCATTACCAATACTTTTTTGCCTTTGTACTTACTCATAAACTTCTAAAGCTCCTGAAGAACATTAACGTAATTTCAAAG
>CAYOJT010000002.1:16114-35558 GCA_964404365.1 uncultured Bacteriovoracaceae bacterium | reverse complement strand
TGTCGGAGTGCTCTCTCTTCTCGTCAGTGCTTTTTTTCTGAGCACATCCCACGCTCAGGATCTCGATTCGATCATTCAGGAAGCTCGTCTCCAGATGCGCGCGAAAACGATGCATGCGCAGCTCGAAGTTTCCGTCATTTCCGGAAGCTCGGTTGAGAGAAATCAGTTTGAGCTTTGGTCCGAAGGCACCGAAAAAGCGGTCTTAAAGTCGATGACGAAAAACCCTTCGAAGCGCCTTTCGCAGCTTCGTGTAAAAGATAAACTCTGGAACTATCAGTACACTCATGACCGAGTCCTTCCTGTTTCAAATTCAGAAATGAAAAACCGTCTGGCAAGTTCTGATCTCGCTTATGAAGATATCGTGACTCATCTTCTTCCATCCGAAGGCTACAAATATCAGCTCCTAAAGTCCGGAAACGAGCTCGGGATGGCTTGCTATAAAATTGCCGGGATTGAGATCGGGAAACAAAAGCCTCGCTTTATTTTTTGGGTGACCCAAGCGCATTCAACCTTGATGCGCCAAGAGCGATACGACGACGAGGGAAAACTCGAGAAGATTCTTGAGACCCGTAAAGTTCAGGAACTTGGAAACTACCACATTCCGGTGACTTTCGCGGTTCGTTCCGTCGGAGAGGCCGTAGGGCATTTCACCCGGGTCGATCTGAAGAATGTTCAGGTGGATTCCGTTATCGGGCAAGAGGTGTTCACTCAGGTCTTTTTAAAAAAATCGGGTGCCAGTTTTGGCCAAAAAACCCGCCTCATTGCTACGGAAAACAATTCCGATTCTGCACGCTAGTATCTCTCGAACGTTCGTGACTAAAATAGGGAATGAGCCGCCTTTTCCTGACGCCCTTTATTTTATTTAGCCTGTTTCAAGCGAGTGACCTCCTCGCATGTAGCTGCGTGCAGCCTCCCGAAAACTCGGTCCTTTTTGAGCGCGCGAAGATTCTAGTCAGAGCAAAGGTTTCAAAAATTATCGAGCGTCGCTCCGTTATGGGAGAAATCGAAAAACGGCCCACGAGCGTCGAGGCAAAGATTGTTCAGGTTTATAAGGGCGATAAAAGCCTCATCGGGAAAAAGGTGAAACTCGTGGGTTCGAATTTAAACAACACCTGCGCGTATATTCCGCCCGGAGAAGTCGGTGCATCCGTGACCCTCGAAGGGCCAGAGCCCTACAGCTGGACCGGCGGATGTAACGTGGTCTGGTCGCCCGAAGCCGGTTCTCCCTAAGTCCCGATTTTTCGCCAAGTGAAACGATAAACCCACGCGCCCGCAAATAAAGTCACAATCGACGCAAGCGAAATGAATAGGTGAAAGGTCGTATAGTGTCCTTTGAAAATCAGGACGCCAGCAAGATTTGCGATAAAAGCCGCGAGCCCCGTGTACACAAATGCTTCCGTCCACGAAGAAGGCGTATTGAAATGTTGGCGCGTAAAAATCGAAGTCACAAACGCGATCAGGCACGAGACGAAACAAATCGGTATTTGATAGAGGGGCGAATAGATTAAAAAATTAATGTCCGTGGAGCCGGTGTACTGCATTAGCGCCCACATCGAAATCTCGTAAGGCAGAATCGAAAAAATGGTAGTGAGAGCTGAGAACGTAAAAATTCCAAATAGGTTTCGAGAAAAAGTCCGGAACATCCTCCCATTCTCCGTCGAATAAGCGACTCGAAACAAGTCTGAAGGCTTTTCATCATGAACGCGTTCACTTGAGCTAACGCGGCGTCTCGGATAAGTCGCGGAAGCTGTGCGTCATTAACGGATTCGCGGTTGCCCCGGAGTGTCGTATTCGCTAAAACCGAACGACATGGCTATCTTCAAGGAACTCACCGTTCTTTCGCCTTATGACGTTTCGCCCGAGGAGGAAGCGCGCCCCATTTCTCCGTCGCGTGCGCGCGAAATCTTAGCGACTAAAAAACCCGAATGGCTGAAGATCCGCCCACCGGCCGGGGAAAATTACACAAAGATTAAAGGAATGCTTCGCGAGCGGAAGCTCCACACGGTTTGCGAAGAAGCACATTGTCCGAACGTAGCTGAATGCTGGGCGAGCGGCACTGCAACTTTCATGATTGGCAGCGATACGTGCACGCGCGCCTGCCGCTTCTGCGCGATTAAAACTGCGCGAATTCCGCCGCCCCTTGACCCTAAAGAACCAGAACACGTTGCGGAAAGTGTCGCAGCTTTAGGGCTAAAGTATGTGGTTCTCACTTCAGTGGATCGGGACGATCTCGCTGATCAAGGTGCCATGCACTTCGCGGAGACGATCCGTGGAATTAAGCGACGCGATCCTTCGATCATCGTGGAAGCTCTCGTTCCGGATTTTCAAGGCGATGTGGACTGCGTGAAGATGATCGTGGATTCGGGCCTCGATGTTTACGCTCACAATGTCGAAACGGTGAAGCGTCTTCAGTATAGGGTCAGGGATCCTCGCGCAGGTTACCTTCAGTCGCTCTCTACGCTTCGTGCGGCCAAGAATTACGCAAATGAAACTGGGAAAACGATGTTCACAAAAACATCGATCATGCTCGGTTTAGGTGAATCGGATCAGGAACTCCTCGATGCGTTCGATGATCTTCGGACTTTTGATATCGATGTCTTGACGCTTGGTCAGTACCTTCGTCCATCGATGAGTCATTTGCCGGTTGAAAAATATTACTCGCCTGAAGAGTTCACATCTTTAGGCAAACAAGCAGAACAAAAAGGTTTCCTCTATGTCGCTTCCGGCGCAATGGTGCGCTCAAGCTACAAAGCGGCAGAACTTTTTCTCAAAGGCGTTATCGAGACTAGAAAGGCTCCACCTGCGGTGGACCCAGAACAGGAGAACACATGGAACTAAAACTCCCCGAACTCGGCGAAGGCGTGCACGAAGGTGAACTCGTACGATGGCTTGTAAAAGTAGGTGATGACGTAAAACACGATCAAGTTTTGGCTGAGATCATGACGGATAAAGCGACCGTCGAGCTCCCTTCTCCGTTCAGCGGAAAAGTGACCGAAATCACCGCAAAAGAAGGCCAGACCGTTCACGTCGGTCAGACGATGTTAAAGTTTGAAGGCGCAGCTGGATCGAAATCCGCAGCGAAATCAGAAGCTCAAAAGGCCGAGGCTCCAAAGCCAGCGCCTGCTGCTGCACCGAAATCCGCTCCTCCTGTCACTAGGGGTGCACCCGCACATTTATCCGCAAAACCTGCGATGCAGGCCGCGCGTCCAGCTCCCACAAACGGCGGCGCTGCTCTCACGGTCGGTGGTGCTGTTACTGCAGCTCCAGCGACGAGAAAACTTGCGCGTGAAATGGGCGTCGATCTGAATCAAATCGGATCCGGCAGCGGCCCGAATGGTCGCGTGATGCGCGAAGATGTCGAACGCTTCATCGGTGGTGCCGGCGCAACCAGCGCAGGCGCTCCTCGTATGGCGCGTCCGATGGCTCGGAAAACTCCGACCACTCTCGAGGAGCGAGTTCCGTTCAAGGGCCTTCGGAAGAAGATTTCTGAAAAAATGCGCCTCTCGAAGGACCACGCTGCTCACTTCACTTATGTAGAAGAAGCAGATTGTACGAATCTGGTTGAGTTCCGAAACGTCGCAAAACAAATCGGAGCAGAGCGCGGAATTAAAGTGACCTATTTGCCGATCATCATGAAGGCGATGGTCGCAGCTCTCAAAAAATACCCGATTCTCAACTCCTCACTCGATGAAGCGGCTGGCGAAATTGTGATGAAAAATTATTACAATATCTCGCTCTCCATTCAGACGGACGATGGTTTGACCGCGCCTGTGATTAAAGACATCGACAATAAGTCGATTCTCGAAATCGCGCGCGACATCGAGGATGTTGTGACTCGCGCACGTGCGAAAAAACTCACTCAGGATGATTTCCACGGCGGCACGATCACGCTGACGAACGCGGGAACGATCGGTGGGCTTTTTGCGACTCCGATTATCAATTATCCAGAAGTCGCGATTCTCGGTTTCAATAAGATCTTCCGTAAGCCCGTCGCCCGGATGGTGAATGGACGCGAGGAAGTCGTTGTTCGCGACTGGACGCTTTTCTCGATTTCATTGGATCACCGGATTGTGGATGGCGCGGTAGGGGCTGAGTTTATGAAACTCATGATTTCCTACGTCGAAAATCCATCGCGCTTATTGATGGAAGATTACCTCTAATTCACGAAGAAAGACCCCGTTCTATGGCAACCACAACGAAGACAGCAGAAGTAGTAGTTTTAGGCGGAGGTCCCGCAGGGTATCCGTGTGCAATTCGCCTTGCCCAGCACGGAAAGAAAGTCACCGTCATTGATCGCGACGAATTGGGTGGCGTTTGTTTGAACCGTGGATGCATTCCATCCAAAGCGCTCATTCACGCCGGCACCACGTTCGAGCGTATGAGTCATTCAGAAGAGATGGGGATCACGGTAAAAGGTGTTTCCCTCGACATGAAGAAGCTCAAAGCGTGGAAAAACACCGTCGTGAAGAAACTCACGGGCGGTGTGGGTGGATTATTGAAGGCTCATGGCTGCGAAGTCATTAAGGGCGATGCGAAATTCACAGGTCCTAAAGCGCTTGAAATCAAAACAAGTGACGGAACCATCAATCTTACTTTTAACCAAGTCGTGATCGCGACGGGCTCACGTCCCACGAAACTTCCTGGATTCGAGATTGATCACGAAATCGTCCTCGATTCGACCTCCGCTCTGGATCAAGAGGAAGTCCCCGGTTCGATGCTTTGTATCGGTGGGGGATATATCGGCTTGGAGCTCGGAACTTTCTTCGCAAAAGTGGGAACGAAAGTGACCGTAGTCGAAGCGGGCCCAGGTCTGCTGGGGGGAGTGGATCCGGAACTTGCGGCTGTTGTAAAAAAGAAGCTCGAAGCAAGAAAAGTCGAACTCAAAATCGGAGTCGGCGTGAAATCGCTCTCCAAAACTAAAAAAGGCGCCGAAGTTACTTTCGCGGATGGATCAAAAGGAACTTATGAAAAAGTTCTTGTGACGATCGGCCGTACTCCGAATTCCGAAAATATCGGCCTAGAAAAAGCCGGCGTGAAAATCGATGCCAAGGGTTTCATCTTGGTCGACGCTCAAAGAAAAACGAATGTCCCAAATATCTACGCGATTGGCGATATTGCGGGTCAGCCGCTTCTCGCGCATAAAGGCACGAAGGAAGGCCTTGTTGCTGCGGATGCTGTGGCAGGAAAGAAAACCGCCTACGATGTGCTCGGAATGCCAGCAGTGATCTTCACGGATCCAGAAATTGCGACGGTTGGACTAACTGAAGCCGAAGCAAAACAAAAAGGCATGAGCGTACAAGTTGGGAAATTTCCGTTTGCGGCCAATGGTCGCGCCCTTTCGGTCATGGAGCCAGATGGCTTTGTGAAGATGATCGGTGATGCGAAGACGGGACGCATCTTGGGAGTTCACATTGTCGGCGCAGAGGCTTCGAATTTGATCGCCGAAGCGACACTCGCCATTGAAATGGGCGCGACGGTTGAAGATCTCGCGCTGACCGTACACGCGCATCCGACGCTTCCTGAAACGCTCATGGAAGCAGCCGAGACGACCCTGGGTCATCCGATTCATATTTTCATGAAGAAGGCTCCGGGTTCTTCGCCATCGGCTCACGCTTAAGTAAGCGGAAAGCAGTTTTGAGATGCGTTTTTTAAGTCTCAGGCAAGACGGGAATAAGACGATCCCGTATCAACGAGTCTGGGATCTTCAAAAGAAGCTCGTCGAAGCTCGTGCGGCAGATCAGATCGAAGACACTTTTCTTTTTGTTGAGCACACGCCCGTGATTACTCGGGGGCGTGGTCTACAGTGGACGGGTGCTCCTCGCGAACCTAAGCCTCTCTTAAAGAATCCTCCCGGTACGGATTATTTCGAAATTGAACGTGGGGGAGATCTCACCTGGCATGGTCCAGGACAGCTTGTTTTCTACCCGATCCTGAAATTGAAAGAACGCGATGTCGGCGGATTTTTAAGACGGATGGAGCGGACCTTGATCGATTGGTGCGCTCTTTATCAGCTGAATGCTGAAATGCGAGAGAACGCAACCGGCGTTTGGATTTCAGCGAGTGGCCGAGACCTGAAGATCGCTTCGATCGGTATCGCGGTCCGAAGGTGGGTGACGTATCACGGAGTTGCCGTGAATTTGACGAATGATCTCTCATCCTTTCGTGATTTCTCGCCGTGCGGTTTCGATTCAGAGGTGATGAGCCGTTTATGGGACTTTTTGTCTTACAGAAACGAGCTGAAAAACGATCCAACCGCCGCACGAGATCGAGCGGAGAAGGAGATCGCGTCACTTTGGGTGAAAAGCAGCGATTCGCCTTCGCACGAGCTACCGCAGATCACGCCGATCGAGATCGCAGCGATTTGACAAGAGTCTGAAAACTTCAGACAATTCCCGTGAACGCAGTACCACTCGCTTTCTCCTAGACTAGGATGGTTCGAATGAAGGCTCGATGGGATCGGTTCCGGTTTTTCGCAGTACTTTCAATTTCACTTTTCCTTCTTGGCCCGCAGACGGCGAGAGCTTCTGATCAGGCTGCGCCTCTCCTCGAATCAAAACCCGTGGATCTGAGTCAGAATCCGCACTGGCGTGACTGGCTCTTTATCGGCGCAAACTTCGGCTACTCCATGATCTCTACCGAAGGTTCGTTAAACAATAACGACAAGAATGGTTTTCAATTTAACGCAAAACTCGTCGGCTCACGTTACTTCGATCACTGGCTCGCGGATATTGGGGTGGGGTGGTTCTATAATCGCCAAAGCGGCGATAATCCTTTCTCTGTTCCGCCGGGTGGAAAAGTTACGGTGACGACTTGGGCGGGACTCCTTGAGCTGTCCCCCCGCTATCGACTGGATGAGCACTGGCAGATTGGACCTGTTTTTAACGGTTTGTTTGGAACAGACGTATCGTTTGATGAGAACGTGAGTGCTTCCGGTCAGAACTTTTCGCTCTTAGGTGGATTGAGGGGCCAGTACGAAACCGATGGAGAAAATACGCGCTGGCGCTATGGTCTTCAGGCGCTAACTGACATCACGATCACCGCTCGTCAGGCATGGCTGTTTCAACTTGATATTCAGTTTGGTTTCCCGCTGAAGAAGTCGCCGGCTGAAGAACCCAAATCAACCCCAGCTCCGGTCGCAGCGCCGGTTCGTCCGAAGGCTCCGCAGTTTGCGGAAGTGACTCCCGAGAAGAAGGTGAAAATTTATTTGGGCGAGGCAGTGCTGCGTTTTCAAACCGCTAAGTCGACCCTTCGTCCTTCCTCGAAGGAAATCCTCACGAAAGTTGCGAAGTATTTAAAGGGTTCTTCGAAAGCCTGGGGCTCAATGCGCATCGAAGGGCACGCGGATAAGCGAGGTAAGGTTTCCTATAACGAGAAGCTTTCCCTATCGCGCGCAAATGCTGTGAAGACTGAACTTACGAAGCTAGGTCTCTCCTCGAAAAAACTTCAGACGCAGGGATTTGGTCCGCATCGACCGATTGATCCGGCCGATGACCTTGAAGCCTACGCCCTCAATCGTCGCGTTGAGCTCTGGTTAGATGGTGTGGCGGATCCGGATGCCATCGTTCGTGATCTGAACGCGCTGAAATAGCTGAAAGGTGCCGCGCTGCATTTTTCTTCGCGTTTTGATTTGAGGCGGAGTTGACAGAAAACGAAACAAAATGATCGGATGGAGTGAGAGGTCAATCCAAATATGAAGAAACAAACCCCTGTTTCCCTATTGGTGTCTTTATCGATCGTGCTCGCCATTTTCGGCTGTGGAAAGACGGTAGATCACTCAGGTGGTCGATTTGCCGTAACCGAACCCGACGTGACTCCGACTCCCACTCCGAGCGCGACGGCAACCCCTCATCCAAGTTCTACACCGATTCCGACAGCGACGCCTTTTCCCGGTGAGGTCGTTTGTAACGAGAAATTTTCGAATACACTCGCCGGAATCTCGCTTTATTCCATGGGCACGGTCGCGATCGGCCACGTTCACACCGATTCCCGAGTAGCGATCATGGGTCAATCTCAGCTCTTTCAATTCAGTTCAGGCGAAAAACTTTCTCCCGATAAGAATCGCTCCGACCTGATGCTCGGCGATCCCACGCGCTTAACCGCTGTGCGCATTCCTAACGGTCGTTGCTCGACCCGAACTGAAACGATTCGTCTCAACTCCGAAGCTTTGGGTGGTTTTTGGAAAAATGCGAACGTGATCTCTTTCGAAACGATCAACGCTGCGATTTCCAGAGCAAGCATGGATTGGCAGAATGCTCCTCTTAATGGGAAAGTTGAGCTCCGTTGCACGAATGGAGCGGATCCGACGCAGAAGATCCCAGGTGAAGGACCGGAACCTGAAGAACGTTCATATTCCAAAGATTGTACACTCTACCTGATCGGCTGGCATAACGGAGCAAACACTTTCCAGATCATTCAAAAGGACATCGCTTCTGCACAGAAAATCGTGATTGATGTTCCTCACGATTCATCTGCGATCGTTCGTGTCCTGGGCCAGAAAATTAAATTTAAGAAACGAGAAATCCGCGGCGAACCTCACGTCCAGTCTTCGAAGGTCGTTTGGCACTTTCCAGGCGTAAGCGAAGTTTCGGTGGATAAGTCGGTTGCGATCGGTCAGTGGGTCATGCCAGACGGAAAAACCTCCATTGATGGATTCTTACTCGATGGGGGTATCGTTTCGGGCACCGGCGGTTCCATCTGGAACACGATCGTGAGCGGAGCTGCTGGATTCAGCGCCTGCACGCCTATCGAGCCCTAGAGAATTCGCTCGAGGACCACGCAGAGCATTAATCGCTTCGAAACCTAGAAATCAGCCCGATAGAGGCGGTTTTAAGGTTCTTGTAGCTCACCGTCCGGTTTGATAACCCCTAGGGTACACCTATGGCAAATATCGATACCGGCACTGTTCTTCAGGCACTGAAATCCATCCAAGATCCCGATCTCAAGCGAGACATCGTTTCGCTCGATATGATTCGGGAAATCCAAGTTTCTGGAAGTGGTGCGATTTCGTTGAAGCTCGTTTTGAAAACGCCAGCGGATCCACTCAAAGAAAAATTTGAAGCCGATATCCGTTCGGCGCTGAAACCACTCGCGGGATCAAACGAGATTCGCATCCAAATCGAATCCCATGTGAAAGGCGCAAATCGCCATCATTCTCATCAAGGTGGCGAGCGGAAAGCTGGATCTTCCATGATTCCTGGAGTAGCGCATGTGATCGCCGTGTCCTCAGGAAAGGGCGGCGTGGGTAAGAGTACGGTCTCTGTGAATCTAGCGATGTCGCTTGCTCTTGAAGGTGCTCGTGTAGGTCTTATGGATGCCGACGTTTACGGACCGAATATTCCGACCATGATGGGTGTGACTGAGCAGCCAAAGATCATGAAAAATGCGGCAGGCACCGAGATGTTCATCCCGCCTATCGCTCACGGAATTAAAGTGATCTCCATGGGGATGCTCGTCGATCCGGATCAGCCTCTCGTTTGGCGCGGTCCAATGCTTCACTCGGTGATCAATCAATTCTGTCATCAAGTTGAGTGGGGAAGTCTCGATTACCTCGTCGTCGACATGCCTCCTGGCACGGGTGATGTTCAGCTGTCGCTCGCGCAGATGGTTCCCGTCACGGGGGCCGTACTTGTCACCACTCCTCAGGAAGTTTCGATGCAAGACGTTCGTAAAGCTCACGCGATGTTCGAAAAAGTGAGAATTCCGATCATCGGATTTGTCGAGAACATGAGTTACTTCAAGCCGGATGATAGCGATAAAAAATACTATATTTTCGGCGAAGGTGGCGGAAAGATGCTTGCAGACAAATACAAGTCTGAGCTTCTCGCCCAGATCCCGATTGTTCCTCTCATTCGTGAAGGTGGAGATATGGGAAGACCGATTACGGTGCGTGAACCCAATCACCCGACTTCTCATGCTTTCCGTGCTCTCTCGAAACGGATCGCCAGAAAAATAACGATTATGAGTGAAGAGGGGATCGATCCGACCCAACTCATTCAAATCGGGAAATTCAACTGACAAAGTGATCCGGTCTCGTTTAGAATCGACTCTCACCTATGAGTCAGAAACTTACGCGCACGCTCACTCGTCGTTATAAAAATCGAAAACTAAAACCGAAAAAACCGACTCCTCACCGATACGCGCTTTATGAAGAAGCGGTTCAGTGCCCGGAGTGGCATGTTCATCATTTTCCGAAAATCGTAAAAGAAGAAACGGGTAAAGAGCCAAAATCCCTGCGCGAGGACTTCTGTGGAACGGGACGTATCTCGATTGAATGGGTGAGGTACGGGAAGGGTCGTACGGCGACGGGATTAGATCTCGACGGTGAACCTCTGGAATACGGAAAAGAACACCACCTTCGACCGCTTCCCGAAGAGTTTAAAAAGCGAGTGAATTTCATCCAGCAGGATGTGTTGAAGGGTACGAAAGAGAAATTCGACCTCATCTGCGCGTGTAATTTTTCTTTCTTCACCTTTCGTGATCGAAAGATAATGAGGTGGTATTTTGAGTCCGTTTTGAAGAGTCTTAAATCAAAAGGCGCACTCATCCTCGAAGTGGCGGGCGGAGAGGGAATGATTGAGGAGCTCGAAGAATCGAGACACGTCACAATCCCGGATTATGGGAAAGTGAAGTACACCTGGGATCAAAAGGGCTATGACCCGATTTCATCGATTGCGGATTATGCGATTCACTTTGATTTGCCGGATGGGAAGAAATTGAAAAATGCCTTCACCTATCACTGGCGCATCTGGGGTATTCGCGAGCTTCGGGATTTATTGGCAGACGCAGGATTCAGTCGATCCGCGGTTTATTGGGAAACCACCAACCGCCAGGGTGATGGTTCAGGCGTGTTCGTAAAAGCCGAGCGCGGAGATCACGCACATGCTTGGATTGCTTATATTGTAGGAATTAAAGACTAAGCTTAGCCGTCAGTCCCGATCGCTTCAACCGGGCAGGCTTCCATAGCGGTTGTCGACTTCTCGAGTTCTTCGGGAGTCTCTGGCTGTTTGTACACGTAGGAATATCCGTGTTCGTCATTCCGACGGAAGTTCGCAGGAGCTTCCGTACGGCAAGCGTCGCAGTCGATGCATTGATCATCGACATAAAATTTTCCACCGACATTGTCGGACCACTTTTTCGATTTGTCAGCCATACGCAGTTATTGACGTGAGGGGCTAGGAAAGTCAATACACTTGCAGACCTAGTCTTGCCGGAGGCTAGGGTCTAAGTAATTGATACTAAAGGTCAATTACGCCATTTTTGACACTCTGAGTTTCCTTTATCCAATTTTCACAAATTCCCCGAATTTAGGTCAAAATAGAGAGGTGAGCGTCTCTACTCCAGCGACCGATCCGACGTCGCCCCAAAAGAAGAAGTACAAAGTCATCATCAGCGATTGTCACCTCTCAGCAGGTCGCTTTTATGAAGGGCAATTAAACGCCCACGAAGATTTTCATCACGACGAGGACATGGCTGCGTTCTTCGACTACTTTTCGTCGGGCGTTTACTCGACTCATCCGGATGGGACGCCTGTGGATGTGGAGCTCATCTTAAATGGGGACTACTTCGATTATTTGAACGTGCCTTATCAGGGCGAGTTCGAGGAGTCCGTCACTGAAGAAATGGCGCTCTATAAAACCGAAGCCTGCATTAAGGGTCACCCAAAAGTGATGCAAGCTTTGAAGCGTTTTGCTGCGAAACCAGGAAAGAAAATTTTCTACCTCATCGGAAATCACGATGCTGAGCTCTTTTTTCCGTCCGTGCGTGAGCGCATTACGAAGGAGTGGGATCCTGAAGGAAAGTTCCCCTCAGCGAAAGTTCAGGTCATTGCCGATCGCGACCGAATCGCTTGGGAAGGCGGCGTTGAAATGCGCCATGGAAACCAGTTTGAAGCCGGAAATGCGATGGATTTCGAAAATCCCTTCCTGACGGATTACGTGGAAAAACCGGTTTTGAAAATGCCGTGGGGTTCGATTTACGTCCTCAAGATCATCAACCGGATGAAGTGGGAGCGAAACCACGTCGACAAGGTCCGGCCCGTGAAGGTCTTCGTTCTCTTCGGTCTGATATTGGATCCTTGGTTTACGATCCGATTCATGGCGCTTTCGACGTATTACTTTTTGAAGACTCGAGTGCTCGCATTCGCGCGTGGGACGGGGGGGCTGAAAGCAACTCTCGATATATTACGCCAAGAAACTCAGCTCTTTCGGGATCTCGAAGCTGAGGCACGTGAGCTGCTCGATTCGAGAAGCGATCTGAAGACTGTGATCTTCGGTCACACCCATCGGCCGATGGACAAAATCTATCCGGATGGAAAGCAGTACATCAATACGGGGACTTGGACCCGCATGATCAATCTCGACTGGAGTGGGCTTGGACAGAGCTTACGCCGGACTTTTGCGCTCGTGGAAATCAACGGTGATGTTGCGAGCTGTGAACTCCGCGAGTGGGTAGGCGAATACCATCCACACCAGAGCTTCCAAATCTAGGAACGCGTCTTTCGATTAATTCAAATAGGGTGCAAGCGTCTTACACATCGCGATCGTATGATCGAGTTCGTAAGCGAAAATATTCCCGAGCTGCTTCACGTCGTATTCGAGGTAGAGTGGGAAGTTTTCCATCGCGTGAGGCATAATGCCTGCGTTTAGGTTCTTGCAAAACTCCGCTCCCGCTAGGTTTTGAACAAACGGATAGACCTTCGTCATGTTCAAGTGATTCCACATGACCGAAGCGGGCTTACAGTCCGGCATAAAAGTGACCTGATAGAATTCAGAATTCGCGTCTTTAATGTCCGCTTGTTTTTTTCCTAGATCCAGATCGGCTGGGTTCCCGGTACTGATGGATAGCCAGGGCCATTCATCTTCCGCAAGACTTGTTGAAAACGTGAGGGAAACTTTTTTCTCAGTATTCGTATAAGTCACCATCGGGTAGCCGAATCGGGTGACCGTCTCGTTCACGGTTACGCCAGCGAGAGCTACGCCTACTTTTTCAGCAAGTCCCAGAGTCGTTAGGGCTAGATTCACGGGATTTGGGCATTTCGCGGTGTGATCGGCGAAGGTCGATTGGGTGAGCGCGAGCGCTAACGAAAGCGCGAGAATGGTTTTCATAATTATTCCTTGTAGTCGACGAGTTCGACCGTTGTTTTAAGGGCGTCGTTGATCACGAGCTTCACGAAGCCCAGGCTCCGATCGCTCACCCAAACTGTGCTTCGGACCATTTTCCGATCGAGTTGTACGAGTTTGCATGTCTTGATCTTGCCAAAAATAGATTCGACTTCTTCGGGTGCAGCCGAGAGAACTTGATCGGAAGTCGGGTCGAGTGCCATCACTCGTTTTGCTTCCTTAAGGGTACAATTCGACGCGAGAGCCAGAGTGGAGGTGAGGAGTCGGAGGTTTTCGTTCGACTCTTGAGTCGTGGATTCACCGTTCACGGTCACGGTGGTTTGAATCACGATTAAGTTTGAGGGTTCGTCGATTCGCGTGACGAGCGCTTGCATGTCAGCGCTTTCAGTCTTCGCGACCTCTCCTTCGCCCACGGTGTAGGTCACCTTATACTTCGCAAGTGAGTTCACCTTCGGTCCGGCAAAGGCCGTGGAGACGAAGAAGAGCGCTAGCACGCAAAAACCTGATTTCATGGAGGATCCCTCTCAACCTTGAATGCTGTGTTCCCAACTGAGACGGAGGGGATTATCACGATTAGACACAGCGCGTCAATATTTGGAACTCGAGCTGGGTCTTTGAAATAAAATCAATCATTACGAACAGTTAAGATGGTTTTCCACCCGTAATTTCCAGGACTTTGCGGGGGGTGGGCGGGCAGATGCGAGTGGAAGGCGGGCTAAATAAATCGTCCGAATAGCTGTTATGCCCTTTAAGGTCCTTGGGTTAGGCGCCGAAGAGGGAGTTAGGGAAATGGGTAGGAAATACGCGGTTCTTAAGCAGTTTCTGGTCGATTCTCGAAAACTCCTCGCTGATGCGGAAGGAGCTCTGAAGCGTTTTGAAAATCAAAAGACGCTCGGGCCCGAACAGATCATGGAGCTTTTCCGTCCCGTTCACTCACTTAAAGGTATTTGCGGAATGGTTGAAGAGGGAAAACCTCTCGTCACGACTTTTCATCTCCTTGAAAATCAGCTGCCGCCCCTTCTGCCCCCGCGCGGAAAAGTCATCGAAGAGAAGGATTGGAGAACCCAATCGAAGAAAACCTTTCAATGGGCGGCCCGTTATTTCGATCTTTTAGAGCAAAAACTCGAACTCTGGCAAAAGCTCGGCGCCGAGGATAACGAAAACCGCGGTCTCGTCGTTTCCTTTGAACATCACGACGGTCGCGCAGAAGTTTGGATCCCGATTACGTCTATTCTCGGTATGGCAGAAGCGCCGACTGTGGGTGCGACGCCTGAAACTCTCGTTCAAGATTTCATTGAACTCGGTACTCGCACCAAATCTTGTGACGGAATTCACGTGGATGTTCTGGGTGCGAAGTGCTGTGTGTGGGCTCTTGAAATTCGGGAGTCTTGCACCCGCTTAGAAGCGACTCAGCGCGGAGTGTCAACCACGCTCAAGGACTGGCTGACTAAGACCCCCGCTCAGGCCGCCTAGATTAGGCATTTTTGGCTCTGATTTTTCACTCCCTCATTGTTTTTCGAACCTCCACTGTCCATCTGATTTCAAAGTTTTTCCCGTTTCTTGCTTATCCTCGACGGCGTATGATTTCGCTACACTATGAGCACATCTGCAAGTTCGTCGGCGGGTTTATCCACTCCAAAAAAACGAGTCTTTTTTTCGACCTCGGTCTTTAAAAAAATAACGATGGGGATCACGGGCCTCGCGCTCGTTGGATTCATCATCACGCATTTGGCGGGAAATATTCTCCTCTACAGTCCCAATGGAGAACTCTTCAACGCCTACGCGCAGAAGCTAGCGAGTTACGGATTCCTCCTCTACATCGCGGAAGCGGGACTGGCTGCGTTCTTTCTCATTCACGCAATCACAGGCATCAAGCTCGCATTCGGTGCGAAAGCCGCGACGCCAACAAAATACGCGGTCTCACGCTCTAAGGGTGGAGACTCGAAGTGGGGGCTCGCCTCAAACAATATGGCAATCACGGGAACGATGCTGCTCATCTTCCTGATCCTTCACGTGAAACATTTTAAGTTCGGCCCAGGAGTCGAGCAGGGTTACGTCACGACGCTCGCCAATGGCGAAACCGCACGCGACCTCTACCGTTATGTGCGGGAAGAGTTCAAAGAGGGAAAAGAAGTCTTCTTGTACTCCATTGTCATGTTGGCTCTCGGTTTTCACCTTCGTCACGGAGTCTGGAGTGCGATCCAATCTCTCGGACTCACGCGTGAGAATAATACGAAGAAAATTTATTGTTTGGGCGGACTTATTGCCCTTTTGCTCGGGACCGGATTTTTATTCATCCCGCTCTACATTTACTTTTTTGCGAAATAAGTTCCTGGAGATAAAAAGTTATGGCTGACAGCTCAAATCAAAACAGCGGCAAAAAATCAGGCGGCTTAGACTCGAGAATTCCCGCGGGTCCCATTCAGGAAAAATGGGATCGCTTTAAGAGCGAAATGAAGCTCGTCAACCCCGCGAATAAGAGAAAACACACGATCATCGTCGTCGGGACTGGGCTTGCGGGAGCTTCCGCTTCGGCTTCCTTGGCTGAGGCGGGCTACAAGGTGAAGACTTTCTGTCTCCACGATTCTCCTCGGCGCGCGCATTCGATCGCTGCGCAGGGCGGGATCAACGCTGCGAAAAATTACATGAACGATGGCGACAGCACCTATCGCCTGTTTTACGACACCGTGAAAGGTGGCGATTACCGTGCACGCGAAGCGAACGTCTATCGTTTGGCTCAAGTTTCGGCGTCGATCATCGACCAGTCCGTCGCGGCAGGGGTTCCTTTCGCGCGGGAATATTCGGGAGAGCTTGCGAACCGCTCGTTCGGTGGGACACAAGTATCGCGTACCTTCTACGCTCGCGGACAGACCGGACAGCAGCTCTTGATCGGCGCTTACCAAGCGCTGATGAAACAAGTGGACGATGGCGGCGTGGAACTTCACACCCGCTCTGAAATGCTTGATCTCGTGATTATCGATGGAAAAGCACGCGGAGTGATCATGCGTGACATGATCACAGGAAAACTCGAGCGCCATGTCGCAGATGCGGTCGTGCTTGCGACCGGCGGTTACGGTCGCGTATTCTTCCTATCCACAAACGCTTTCAACTCGAACTGTACTGCGATTTGGAGAGCACATAAACGGGGCGCGTATTTTGCGAACCCTTGTTTCACACAGATTCACCCGACCTGCATTCCCGTGAGCGGCGACTATCAATCGAAACTCACCCTCATGTCCGAATCGCTTCGAAACGATGGACGCGTTTGGGTGCCGAAGAAAAAAGAAGACTGCGACAAACACCCGAGCGAAATCAAAGAAGAAGATCGGGATTACTACCTCGAGCGCCGTTACCCTGCGTTCGGAAACCTCGTTCCACGCGACGTAGCTTCCCGAGCCGCAAAACAAGTCTGCGATGAAGGTCGCGGAGTGGGTGATTCGCGCGTTGCGGTCTACTTAGATTTCCGCGACGCGATCAAGCGAGTCGGTGAAAACGCGATCCGTGAAAAGTACGGAAACCTTTTTCACATGTACCACGAGATCACGAACGAAAATCCATATGAAGTTCCGATGCGTATCTACCCGGCTGTTCACTACACGATGGGCGGACTTTGGGTCGATTATCACTTGATGTCGAATATCCCGGGACTCTTTGTTCTGGGTGAAGCGAACTTCTCGGATCACGGTGCGAACCGCTTGGGAGCGTCGGCTCTCATGCAGGGACTTGCGGATGGTTATTTCGTCATTCCGTTCACCCTCACGAATTATATCGCTTCCACAAAATTAGAAGCGAAGACGACCGCTTCGCCCGAATTCGCAGCTGCAGAAGGCGACACCAAAAAGCGGATTGATCATATTGTTGAGCTTGCTAAAAAAGGCGCCGCATCTGGTGGTAAGGCCCGCACTGTAATGGAGATCTATCGCGATCTTGGAAAAACCATGTGGGAATACGTCGGTATGGAGAGGACGGACGCCGGACTCAAAAAAGCCATCGCGCACATCCAGGGACTTCGTCGCGAATTTAACTCGGGCCTTCAGCTCATTCTTCCTGAAGGGCCTGAAGCGAGAAATGCGCTCCTGGAAGTCGCGCTACGTGTTGAAGATTTTCTGGAACTCGGCGAACTGATGGCGATCGACGCTCTCGAGCGCCGCGAAAGCTGCGGCGGTCACTTCCGAGCAGAATCCCAAGAAGATGGGGAAGCAAAACGCGATGACGCGAACTTCTCTCACGTCGCTGCTTGGGCTTTCTCGGGAGATCCATCTAAACCGGTTCTCAACAAAGAAGCGCTTGAGTTCGAGTACGTTCATCCAACGACTCGTTCCTATAAATAAGGAGATTGGTGATTTATGTCTAAAAAAACTGAACAAACGATCAATCTCAAAGTTTGGCGACAAAAGAACAAAGACAGCGAAGGTAAGTTCGAGAACTACACCCTTTCGGGAGTCAGTTCCGAAATGAGCTTTCTCGAGATGCTCGATCTCTTGAACGAGGATCTGACGAAAAAGGGTATTGCGCCGGTTGAATTTGAAAGTGATTGTCGCGAGGGAATCTGCGGGACTTGTTCTTGTGTGATTAACGGGCAGGCTCACGGACCGGTTCGTGGAGCAGCGACCTGCCAGGTTTACATGCGCTCGTTTAAAGAAGGCGAGACGCTCGTGATTGAGCCCTGGAGAGCAGCCGCTTTCCCAGTGATCAAAGACTTGGTCGTGGATCGCACGGCGCTCGATCGGATTATTTCAGCGGGCGGTTATACGGGCGCGAAGACGGGTCCTCATGCGGACGCGAATGCGATGCTCGTTCCGAAACCCGATGCGGAAAAGGCCATGGACGCCGCTGCTTGTATTGGTTGTGGTGCCTGTGCAGCTGCTTGTCCGAATTCTTCCATCTCACTCTTTATGGCTGCGAAAATTTCGCACTTGGCGCTCCTCCCGCAGGGAAATCCACTTCGTGAACGCCGTGCAATTCGCATGGTGGATCAAATGGATTCAGAGGGTTTCGGGCATTGCACGAACATTGGTGAATGCCAGGCGGCCTGTCCGAAAGAAATTTCAATCGATTTTATCGCTCAGATGCGCCGTGAGTATGTGAAAGCACTCGCAAACCAGCGACCTGAAAAAGAAGGAAAAGGGGGAAGTGGTTGATGCGCTCATTCAAATCTGGGATTTTCACTTTGGTTTTGGGCATGATGTTTTCCCTCCACGCTCGTGCTGAGACCTGTAATGTTTGTGTTTCAGGAACGATGACCGTTGATCAGCCATTAATCTTGAAGACGTTTAAGAACTACGGATACACGGTAGATCAGCGACGCGGCGATCGCGCGTACTGCGTGAATTCAAAAAACGCCGACTACTCACTTCAGTTCGACTGGATCGGGTGTTCCGGAAACGCGACGATGCACTGTGGTGTTACCGTTCACAATAACGCCACAGGTGGGGCTGTTGCTGAATTTAAAAAAGGCACAAATGGTGTTTATGAAGCGCTCATTGATGGACACCGCGCCGATCAGCTGGTTCGAAATGTATTGGCGCGCTTAAAACCTCAGCAAACCGATCTCGTTTGTCGTTCGAATGGAAAAGAGAACACTCGTCTTTCGAAAGAAATGCCACCCTCCGGCACTTCGAATAGCGAGCCGAAGTCCACTGAAGTGAAATCCAACTCGCCTTGATTGATTAGAGTTCTCCATGTCGAAATCAGCTTCGCTCAAAATTATTCGGTACCGGCCGGATCTTGCTCCCTATTTTAAATCCATTAATGAAGAGTGGATTTCTGAGATGTTTAGGCTTGAACCGATCGATCGACGGGTAATTGAAAACCCCCAAGGCGAAATCATTGATGGGGGTGGAACCATACTCTTTGTTGAATCGCCCGAATTAGGGATTATCGGGACCGGCGCCCTTCTGAAGAGCGGTGAAGGTGAGTACGAGCTCACGAAAATGGGTGTTTTGAAGAAAGCTCGAGGACTGAAGGCGGGCGAGCTTCTTCTTCAGGCGTTGATTGATGAGGCGTTTGCCTTAGAAGCCGATCTTCTCTATCTACTGACGAATAAGAAATGTGAAGCCGCCATCCACCTCTATGAAAAGAACGGATTCCAGCACGATGACGAGATCATGAAGCGTTTCGGTGAGGAATACGATCGCTGTGATGTGGCCATGCGGTGGAGCGATTAATCTTTCCGGTGCTGTTTCGGACGTTTATCAATTTGGCACCAGTGCCTGAATTCTCCCTCCCTTTTTCGTGAAGAATACGACGAAATTCGACCCTAGTTGAAAAACCTGAAGCTTCTTCAGCAGAAGCGGCGTTCGATTGAGTCGATTGATCCAATTGGT
>CAYOJT010000002.1:0-16104 GCA_964404365.1 uncultured Bacteriovoracaceae bacterium | reverse complement strand
AATCAATGAGGACGGGGTCCTTGGCACGCCTCTGGCTATCTGCAGGTCACAAACATGGATCTCCGAAGGTCACGTTTACCTCGTCCCCCCATCCTGTACGAGTTTTTGTGAACTTCGGAGGTCCTTCAAAACCGCTACAAGCGCAGAGGGATTACTCACATGAAAAAATTATTACTCAATATGATGGTGACGAGCTTGGTTTTATTCCAAGTGCCGAGCAGCTTATCAGCTGTTTCGCCGTCTGATTTTATTGGCGCTCTCGATCTGAAAGATAAAGAACAATTTAGTCTCAACTCGAGCTCCGGTTCTGAACTGCGCACTCAGCTTCGTGGACAGAAGCACCACACGCTTTACCGTACGGAAGAGTACGAGGCGACCTGTTCGCGCACCCTTTCCCGTCCGGCAACGAGAACCGAATGTACGCCTATTTATGAAGAACAGTGTTTTGAGGGTACCCGTGAAGAGTGTACCGAAACTTCGAGGGAGGAGTGCAGAGAAACGACTCGGGAAGTTTGTCACGAAGAGAGTCGCGAGGAGTGCAGCACTGAACAGGTCTGTCGTGATGTGATGAGAGAAGTGTGTAATAGCCAAGGTTGTCATAGTTATCCAACCCGGGAATGTACGAATGAAACCGTCTGCCATAATGTTCCTCACCGCGTCTGTGAAAGCTTCCCCACTCGCGAGTGCACCCAAGTTCCGGAACGAAGCTGCACCACGGTCCCAACACGTGAGTGCCGCCAAGTCGAAGTTCGCCAAGAGTGCCATGAAGTCGAATACACGGAGTACTATGAAGAAGAATACTCCTGCACGAAGACGCGCGAAGTGGCGATCGGAACTGAGCTTTCCGAAGACATCGTCGCAAACGTCCTAGTCCGAATCGAAGGGGATCGTTCGGGTCTGAGCGGACAAGATAACTTCGAAGTGAGTGTCGCAAATGGCCTCGATTTAAGCCGTCCCGACATGGATCTTGTTCAGACGAAATCGGCTGATACGCATCTTTTCCAGCTCACAAAGATCAATGAAGAGAAGAAGGTGCTTTCGGGCAAACAAAGCGAGATCAACGTAAGCTATCTCCTCAAGATCATCCCGATGTCTGATCTCCTGAAGGAACGCACGCTCGTCAGCGGAATTCGCCCGACGAAAAATGAGCTTGAGTTCACCTTCTCGGGTCGTGCTCTGGATGAGAAATCGAAAGTTCATCTCCTGATTCAGAAAGACAAACTCATCGGTGGCCTCAAAACCGTGATCGACACGGATATCGCATACGGCCAACTCTCGCTGAGTAACGGGCAAAGTGCGATGATCTCGTACTCTGCGTTCGGTGTGGAAAAACTCAATGGTCGGCCGCATGAATTTACGGTGACCGTCGTGAGTAATATCCCTGAGATCTTGGGAGGGGTTCTGAATCCACAAGCCCTCGAGAAGAACCGCTCGAAATTCACGTCGACGAAAAAGGTTCGCGTGAACATGGATTGATGACCGTATTTTGACGGAACTTAAAACACGTTGTTGTCGTTTTAATCTGTCGCTTTCGCGCCACAGTGCTTTAGGCGCGATTCTCAAGCGGGCCCCTGATCAGACAGGCGGCCCGCTTTCCTTTTTCGATGTGGAAACCGACTGCTTTTCATCGGAAAATCACTGGACGAGGACACCCCGAATGAAAATCTTAACGATTCTAATGCTCCTTCTTCTAGCGACAGTTGCTTACGCCGGACCAGTCGATGCGCGCAAGGCTTGTGAGCCCGACGTGCAGAAGTTCTGTAAGGAAATCAGTCCTGGCGGTGGCCGAATCATCAAATGCTTAAAAGAACATGCGGCCGAACTCTCTACGGAATGTAAGGAGAAGGGCGACATCCTCGCCGGAGAATCAGTTAAGGATAAGAAGTTCGAGATTCGAGCTGAGTGGCAAGACGCTTGTTCAGAAGATGTGAAAACACTCTGTGGCGATGTGAAGCCAGGTGAAGGCCGCCTGATCGAATGTATCAAGTCGAAAGTCGACTCTTTGAGCGCGAGCTGCAAAGCTCAAATCGAAAAATCAAAAGATCGTTTTCAATCGAAGTAATTACATCCGCTCAGGCAGCGGAATTCCGATCAAATGCAGTCCCTGCGCCAGTACGCGGCGGGTGCTCTCGACAAGCATGAGTCGAGCTTCTGTGAGTGCGCGATCTTCATTGATGACGTGGCATTCGCGGTAGAACGCTCCAAATGCCTTTGTCAGGTCGATCAAAAACTGAGCAAGCTGCGATGCCTTACGGAAGTTGAGTGTGCGCTCCAAGAAGAGCGGGAATCGACCCAACGTTTTCACCAGGAGGATTTCTTCCTCTTTACCGAGTTTCGAAAGAAGGGTCTCACTGAATGCGGGAACTTTAAAACCAGCGTCTGCTGCTTTCCTTAGAATTGAGAGGCATCGCGTGTGCGCGTATTGAAGATAAGGTCCAGTTTCACCTTCAAAGTCAGCGATCCGTTCGACATCGAATTCGACGTCTCGGGCCGGATCGGCATGAAGATCGTGGAAAACGATCGCCGCGATCGAAACCTTTTCGACAATGTCTTCTACTTCTGCGGGTGTCATTCCATCGGTCGCACCGCGATCGCGCATGAGCTGATCGACGCGTGAGCGGATCAAATCCCAGACTTCGTTCAAAGTGATCGAATTTCCCTTTCGGGTCGACATTTTCGAATCCTTGAAACGGTAGAGTCCCGTAGGGACGTGTTCCATTTTTTTAGCCCAGTCAAATCCGCATTGGCGAAGGACGCCGAAGACTTGTTGGAAGTGGAGTTTTTGTTCGCCGCCCACAATGTAGGTCATACGATCAAAGTGGAATTTCTCCATTCGATAAATGGCAGCCGCAGTGTCGCGAGTGGCGTAGATCGAGGTTCCATCGCTTTTTTGGAGAATGGCAGGAGGAAGTTCGCGTCCTGCTTCATCGGTGACGTTTGCGACCCAAGCGCCTTCACTTTCAACTAAGACCTTTTTCTTTTTTAGATCAGCGAGCAGCGGTTTCAATTGATTCTCATAATGGCTCTCGCCCCAGATATGATCGAATTTCACGTCAAATTTCGAGTAGAGGCGATTGAATTCTTTCATCGAAATATCGATGCACTTCTTCCAGCTTGCGGTGACTTCGGGGTCATTCTCTTCCAGCTTCTTAAATGCCGCGCGCGCTTGATCCTCGAGGGTCGGATCCTTTTCGATCGCCTCGTGGAATTTCACGTAGATGCCGACGAGATCCATGATTCCTGGATCTTTTGGAAGTTCGGAGCCAAACAGCTTCATCGCGACGTAAAGTTTTCCAAATTGGGTTCCCCAATCACCTAGGTGATTGATGGAGATCATATCGAACCCGCGGAAACGACCGACGCGATCGAGGCATGCGCCTAAGCCGGTCGGGCGGAAGTGGTAGATCATGAAAGGCTTCGCGATATTCGGGGAGGAGAATTCGATGACCCAAGTTCCTCGGGAATCGCCCCGCCATTTGCCGTATTCTCCATTACCCGACCCCTTCAGAATGTCGGGGAGCAGCGCCTTAAGGACATCCCGGCCTTCGACCGAAAAGTTCACGTAAGGGCCGGCGCTCGTGGCTTTCATTCCTGGCGGAATGACTTCTTTTTCTGCCAAGAGTTTGACGAGATCGGCTGCGATTTGGGGTGGGCCCTTCTTCAGAACTTTAGAGAGTTTAAAGCAAGGGAACGCGAAATCGCCCAATTTCGGATCAGGCGGGGTCTCCATATCGGACAATTCGATAGGGGATTCAAGGACTTGATTCAGAGCGGCAACCGCTCGACGCGCAAAACGTTCCATAGCTTCTTCTCTCTTATGTACTCGATGAAGCGGTCGAGCGCCAAAAGAAAATCCTCAAGCACGTTCTCCTCGTGTCCGATCAGACCCTAGGACAGGAGTGTTTTCGTGACACAAACGACGGACCGTAAACTGAAAAAATGGGTAGTACCTGCCGGAATCGGAGCCATTCTGATCTTGGGTGTTGCTGGTTTTTTCATCGGCAAATCGAAACAGGTGAAAACTGAGACGCCGGTCGCAGACTCAACCGCCCACGGAAACACGCATGCGGATTCAACTGCGCATGAGGGGACCACAGTCGCTGCTCACAACACAAAAGGTGAGGAGCAAGCGCATGTCATGACCCTAGATGGTCACTCTCTCCCGCGCCAAACTGGAAAAGAAAATTTAAATCGTGAACCTGCCTCTGAAAAACAGGACGAAGAATACGATGCGCCTGATGCTGAAGAGGAAATCGAAGTTCAGATCGCGCATCAGCAAGTCCATAAAGTCGCACACAGCGAAGTAGCCGCTCAGGAGAAGCCTCCGGAAGCTCACGGTCTAATGGGACTTGTCATCCAGTTCTTTAAAGGCATCCAAGAAAAAGTAGATTCGATCAAAACCGCGGAAGAGACGAGTCGTCGTCTTCAGCTCGAAAACGCACACCTTCGCGTGATGCTCGAAACTTCGCGATACGCTTGTTTAAGTGATGAAGCTAAAAAGCAAACTGAAAAAGTCGGTGCAAAACTCAATGCTGAAACTGGAACGAAGATTGGGCGTACACTCGCTTCTATCCCTTATCAGATTCCTGAGAACATGATGCCCGATGCGCTCTACACGTTGGGCGTGAGTTACTTCAAGGCTCGTGATTCTGAAAAAGCTGTCGCTATTCTGAGTTTCTTAGCAGACATGCAGGGCGATGACACTTACAAGACACCTACGAACTACTTAATGACCGGTATTTCGTGGTTTAGGCTCGATAACTATAAATACGCGGACGACTACTTTAGCCGCGTGATCGACATGAAGCCGACAAAAGAAAACCGCCCCTACAAGGTTCAAGCGAAAGTTTGGAAAGCGCTGGTCGCCGATCGTCAGCACGATAAATCTGCTGCCCAAGCTTGGCTGAAACGCACTTTAGAGAGCCATCCGCAAACGAAGGAAGCGCGATGGATCAATCCACAGGAGGGAGACCGTCTACCTGCATCTGCATCGGAGGAAGATCACGATGCGAAAAAGGTAGAGGCTCATCATCAAGATGAAGCAAAAAAAGAATCTCACTCACATCATTAAGACTTTTACCTTCACTTCCGTCATCGCACTCGCGGTAAGCGCGATTCCGTCCGTATTAGCGGAAGAACCGGTGGATTCCGGTGTTTCCCCGGTTTGTGGATCGCTCGATACTTTTAACGGTAAGGTTCAGGTCTTCGACGCCGATCGCTCCGTCATTCGTGATGTGACGACGGGAATGAGGATTCATTGTGGAGACTGGGTTTCCGTAGAATCGGGCCTCGCTCATATTCGTCAGATTCAATCCGGAGCCAAACTCACTTTCACTGCCGGAACGTTCGCCCAGGTTGTGAATGCGGGTTCTACGACAAGTTCAATTCGTGAGCACCTGGTGCTCTACCGGGGCGAAGTATACGCCAAACAAGCCTCGAAAGAAGAATTCCGAATCATCACGCCGCAGGCGCGCGTGACCTTTAGTGCATCCGAAGGCTATGTGCTTGCGCAGGATTCACTCGGCCAGACTCAGATTTTAATGGTTGAGGGTAGATCAAAGATTCAAAACCGCTTTGTCGAGCATTCTCCTGTAGTCGTAGGTGAGGGGAAATTCTCGAAAGTCGGTGCCTCAAACAACCGTAACCTCCCGCTTGATCCTCGATTCGCTGAACCGAATATGATGCAGGAGCGACTGGAAAAATTTGCGGTTGCGCCTAAGAAGATTGCGGCGCTTGTGGCGATGGCTCGTAAGAGTGCGCGTCCCGCGCTGCCCGCCAAGTTAAAGGGTTCATCCGATCGTAGAATCGCGTCCGTTTCCCCAGGTAAAGCGGATGCGGAGTTTAAAGCGGATCAGACTGGCAGCGGTGGAGACCCGAAAGAACCTCAAGGCGAAAATGGCCCACATCGACCGACCAAGCGTACTGCTGCGTCTCAGAGCCATGTAGCGCCGAAGAAGTGGCGGAAGATCGCCTCGCAGTCAAATTTTGAAACTCCTCAGGCGAAACGTCCTGAAGAGGAAAAGAAAGAAAAAGATTCGATCCTGAAGCGTTTGTCCCAGATTACAGAAGACGATTCAGGTTAAATCCTCGCTGCTCGGAGTTCCGAGTGAGTCGGGGTCTCAAACCACAAGGCCGTGGATTGAGAGAAAAGATAAGGAAGTTGAAACCGCGTGAAAAATCTCCTTTTCATTTTTTTGAGCATCCTTTGTTTCGGTCTCACGAGTCAGGTCGCGTCTGCCGGCCAGTGGGAATCTTCGATCGGATTCAATTATACGAAATCTCAATACCCTAACGATTCGTACTCCTTCGAGCGTCGATATGGCTTTTCCTTTGGGTATGGTTTTAGTGATAGTTCGACGGTCGAGTTTTCTTATCAGAAGAGCTTTACGCGAAACCACATCACGGGCTTTGAGGATTCTACCTTCGAAGATACGGTTTTGTCCGTGAACTGGCTTCAGTACATCTTCGGAAAGCAGTACGTCTTCCAGCCGTATTTTAAGATCGGCGTGGGTCAGCTGAATCGTGATGCGAGCTCCACAAACGGTTCGGGGCAGGTTCAGGAATTTAAACAAGACAGCGTGACGGGCGTAATTGGCGTGGGATTTCGTTACTATCTGACAAAAACATTCGCCATCCGCACTGAGCTCACCAGCTATTTAAGCGGTGGTCATTTGGGTAGCTACAAAGACAATATCGCGGCAAGTTTTGGAATTTCCATGGTCTTCTGATCGGGATCGGTTTTAAATGAAACGGATGAATCCGTCTTTTCTCCGAGCCCTGGCTTCTTCATTATTTTTAATTTCATCCGGTTGTTCCACGGTGAGTTACCTCGGGCAGGCTGCCCTCGGTCAGCTTGAGCTCTGGAATCATGCCCGGCCTATCAGCGAAGTCGTAAAGGATGAGACGACACCTCCCCGCATTCGAACACTGCTAAATCAAATTCCAAACATCAAGACCTTCGGGGAACAGTACGGCCTAAAGCCTACCTCGAACTACACGGAGTACGTAAAGCTGGACCGTCCGTATGTGGTGACGGTCGTAAGTGCGTGTGAGGAACTTCGATTTGAACCGAAGACTTGGAAGTTTCCGATCGTGGGTGGCTTTCCTTACTTGGGTTTTTTTAAGCCGGAACGCGCCCATCAGTACGCTGAAGAGTTAAAACGCGAAGGAAAGTGGGACGTCGATGTGAGGGGCGCGCCCGCCTATTCCACGCTCGGTTGGTTCCGTGACGCTGTCCTTTCGTCTATGATCCCCGAAGGTGAAGACGCCACAGGTGAAATGGCGGAAGTCGTTCTCCATGAATCGGTTCATGCGACATTCTACGTGAATAACCAGAGTCCATTTAATGAGGGGCTAGCCAGCTTCGTTTCGGAGCGTCTCGCGCCGCTTTACCTGAAGGATAAGTTTGGGGAGAAGTCGACCGAACTCAAGGCGTATGTGGACGGACTTAAGTATTCGAAAGAATACGGGAGAGCCTTCCACGAAGCGTATCAGGAATTAGATTTGCTCTATCGTTCGACGAAGAGCGACTCGGAGAAGCGAGCGAAGAAGGCTGAGATATTAGACGGTTTGAAGGCGCGGTTTAAATTTAAGAAAACGATTAACAACGCTACGCTTGTTGGATTTAAGACTTATCAGGGAGCGGAAGCCGCATTGGAACGTGCATTCTCAAAATGCGGATCCGACTGGCGACGATTCCTTGCGTCGCTCAGTCGGATTCGGGAGTCTTTCCGTATGCCGCACCAATCTGAACTCGACTCGATCTTTCAAGATTGGAGTTGTGACTAATTTAAAGGGACTGTGGTTTGGGTCGGGCTAAGGAAGTTTTCCTTAGTTGAAGGAAACCCAAGGGCTTCCCGGATCGTATCCGACGTCAGTCTGAAGCTCGATGTTAGCGTTCACGACGTGGGTTTGATAAACCGAGTAAGTTGGGCATCGGCTCCACATTCCAGCATACTTACAGTAGAAGTTGGAATCCATTCCTGCGAATCGTGCGCGAACTGCGCCGTGACCTGCAGGAAGGTTGATGTTGAGAACCGTCGAAGCCTTGATTTGGTCAGCTGGAGCGCCTTGGCAGTTGCCACCACCGAAGGTCAAGTAGGGGGTGACGCCGCTGAAGTAAAGAACCCAATTACCGTTTCCGTCTTTCACATCAACGAAGATCTTGTAACGAACGCAGTCGTAGTTAGCGACGAAGTTCGAGTAAGAACCGAATTGATTGATGTACTCTTGGGTCAGGTTAGCCAAAGTGATTTGGGTTGGTGCTGACGGAGTAATACGAAGTTTCATGTTCAAATCTGCATCGATTTCTGGGGTTGCAGTGGTGTGAACAACGTCGGTTCCCCAGGATTGAATCAAGCGAGCAGGATAAGTAGCAGAGAATCCCGTGTTCACTGGAACTGGGGTTGGGGTGATGGTGATGTTGTTTTGAGCTTGTGCAGCTGCACCTTTTTCAGAAACGCCATTGGTTCCACAAGCGCTGAGGCCTGCGACCATCAAGAATAGAATTACAATTTTAGAATTACGGTTTTTCATAGACTCCTCTTTTTCTCTCTCGAGGGGTGCTTGGCCATCTTGGTTACACATTCCCTACACAGACATGTATTTCAAGAGCGGTGCCAAAGCGCACCCGCTCGTAATGCCCTAAAGACGAGGTGAAATCGCGAAAACGCGAGGGGAGTGTCTAATGTTTAGTCGCGTGTTGATGTTTTCCGAACAGGTCGATGCAGACACAGGGGGGAAAATGGCCTTTTCTCGGGCATTTAGCGGGGTCCTTTCTCGCGATCTTTCAGGGAGCGAAGACTGATGGGGATGAAGGCGGGTGTGCTCTCTATGCTCTCTATATAGATAAGCGTTCCCCTTCGAATCGGACGGGTTGCCTCGAGCGACCCGATTTTGCTTTTCGTCCGAAGAAGGAATTTTCACAGTACGAAAAGGTGTTCTCGGGTCCCTACGAGTTCCTGAGGAATTACACGAAGCCCATCCCGTAGGCCATTATTGCCCTGTCTGCATTTTTTTTCGGAATTCACAACAAAGGAAAAACTTTCCCGTTAAAGATCCTCTCCACGCACCGAAACGTATCTTGAGAGTCGGCGCTGCGATTCCACACCACACATACCCGTAGCGCAAAGGCCCTCGAGAGCGACAGTCAGGCAGAAATTGCCGACTCGTGAGCGGACTTAAAACGTCAGCTCCAAACGAAGGAGAAGGTGAAACATGGACGATCGTGAACTGCTGGATGAAACTGCTGAAGGCGTTGAACTCGACTCCATGTCTCAATTTTTCGGCACCGCGAAAGACGTAGTGGACAGATATACGCATTGCGTCCTTTGTGGTGCCAACCTCCATTTTTCGCATCAAACCGATTTCTCGAGAAATATCACGCAAGAGACCGCGAAATGCCCTGAATGTGGCGTGCGAGTTAGAAGCGTAATGCACCGCTTACAGTAGGCGATGGTCCGGTCAGATTTCTGACACTTCAGACTTATAAGACGCAGAACAATTTGAGAGAGTGCCGCTCATGCAAACGAACGGTAACCCCTCATCTCTAAGACCGCCGCGTCCGCAAGGCGATATGCGAGCGGGATTCGCTCAAACCTGGGAAGGATTCCTGCCTTCCGGTTCAATCGTCATGGCGAAAAAATCTCCCGCGCACTCTGATCAAGCGACCGCTCAATCTGCGGCGCAGACCGGGTTCGATCTTCCATTCTTCTTTTTCACTGGAGCGATCTCTGCGGAGGAGAATTCACTCTTTCAAAAAATCATTCAGGCGCTTGGCCTGACTTCGGATCTCTATCGTGCGGGAGAGGATCTACCGCCGGGCCTTCGACCCGCTGTTTGTGTTCAGTTTGGCGGCAGCGCGATCGGCGAATGGACTGAAGTTGAGGTCATGGGCACTTACGTGCCTCTCTTTTCAACGCACTCGCTTGCGGAGCTCTCCCGCAATGCGAGCCTAAAGAAAGAAACCTGGTCGCATTTAAAAGTGGTCTGCGACCGAATCGGTTTCGCGGTTCCAAAACGATGAGTAAAGTTCGTCGATTCTCCATTTTGCTTTTAGTTCTTGGTTCATTTCTTTCTGTGATTTCAGGGGCAGAAGATCAGGCCTCTCAGCATGGACCAAGAATCGTGATGTCCTCTCAGATTCGAGGGACCATTAATCCGGCGACGGTCGATTACCTAAAACTCGCGATTCAAAAAGCGACGGACAAGCACGCCCAAGCGCTGATCGTGGAACTCGACACGCCGGGTGGGTTGGTGGCGTCTGTGGAGTCCATGTCACAAGCGATTGATGAATCGAAAATTCCAGTGGTCGTTTACGTCACTCCTGCTGGAGCGGCTGCGACTTCTGCCGGTGCGCTTCTCATGCTTTCGTCTCATATCGGCGCTATGACCCCGGGTTCTCATATGGGCGCGGCTCACCCGGTTGACTCGAGCGGCAGCGATGTCAAAGGCGCGATGGGCGAAAAGGTTTTGAACGACACCGTTTCCTACGCGAAGGGCATGGCTGAAATTCGCGGTCGAAATAAAGAATTAGCAGAGCTCATCGTATCCAAGAGTCAAAGCTTCACAGCTCAGGAAGCGTTTTCGAAGAATTTGATTGAGGTGCTTGCGGATCACGAAGTGGACTTATTGCGGAAGTTAAATGGCCGAGTGGTCGAATCGAAAAACTTCGGTAAGCGCACCCTTCAAACGGAAAACGCTCAAGTCGAACGCGTCGATATGACTTTGGGTCAGCGTTTTTTACATCTGATTTCGAATCCGAATATTGCTTCGATTTTGATGACGCTCGCGATGCTTCTCATTTATGTGGAGCTGAATCATCCTGGTATCCAAATCGCGGGTATTCTTGGTGTGATACTTCTCATTCTCGCTTTCATGTCGTTTCAGACGCTCCCCATTCGAACTGGTGGCATCATCCTGATGGGTGTCGGTTTCGTAGGGATGTTTTCGGAAGTCTTCACGAATGCCCACGGAGCGCTCGCCACGGGTGGAGTTCTTTCCTTCGTTTTAGGGATGATTTATGTCGTGGATCCGAGCCAGAGCAGCCAAGGTGTAAGTCCCTATGTGTGGGTTCCGGCGGGAAGTGCACTTGCGATCGGTGCGTTCACACTCGCTTGGTTCGCTGCTCGCGTGAAAGAACAGGCGCAAGCGGCTTTAAAAATGATTGGCGGAACGGGCGTAATGGGCCTCATGGGTTACGAAGGAAAGGTCGAGTCGCTTGCAGGAGATGGAGCGATGGCGAGCCCCTTCGGGAAGCTCACGATCCGAGGTGAAGTTTGGGATTTTGTCTGCGAAGATTCGGTTCGAGTGGGAGACCTGGTCCAAGTCGAATCCGTGAATGGTTTTAAGTTAAAGGTCAAACGACTGTAATTGAAACGAACAATGCTTTAAGCTGAAAGCAAACGAGGAGTGCATCTATATGTTTGAGCTCTTATCCGGAAGTTTCTTATTTTTCATGTTCCTGATCGGCATGTTCTTATTCATGTCGCTCAAGGTTTTGAATGAATACGAGCGCGGCGTGATTTTCCGCCTCGGCCGTATCATCGGGGCGAAGGGCCCGGGTCTCATCATCCTTATTCCGGTCATCGATCGCATGATGAGAGTGGATATGCGGACGATCACTCTCGATATTCCTCCTCAAGACGCCATTACCCGCGACAACGTGACTCTGAAAGTGAACGCGGTCGTTTACTTCCGCGTCGTCGAGCCGAATCGCGCGGTGGTCGAAGTCGAGAACTACCTGCTTGCGACCTCGAAGCTTGCACAGACGACTCTTCGCTCGATCTTGGGTCAGGTGGAACTGGATGAGCTTCTTTCGGATCGTGAAGCGATCAACCATAAGCTCCAGACCCTTCTCGATCAACAAACTGAACCTTGGGGTGTGAAGGTTGCGAACGTCGAATTAAAACAGATCGACCTTCCAACAGAAATGCAAAGAGCAATGGCGCGCCAGGCGGAAGCTGAGCGGGAACGTCGTGCAAAAATCATCGCAGCTGAAGGGGAGTTACAAGCTTCTCAGAAGCTCCTGGAAGCGGCTCAGATGATGGAAAAAAGTCCCGTCACGCTTCAGCTTCGCTACCTCCAGACGATTCGCGAAATGTCGGCCGAGAAAACGACTCACACGATCGTTCCACTCCCGATGGATATCTTGAAGATTTTCACTCAGGGAATCACGCAAGGTAAGTGATGAGGGTTAGCCTTCTCCTCATCTTTTTTATATTCACTTCTGTGGCGCTCGGAGCTCCGACTCCTGCGCCACAGCGAGTTTCATTACCGAGCATTAGCCTAAGAGAGGCCGGTTTTAACGAAGCGGCCTTTCGTCGCTTCGAGGATTACGCGTTTTCTGAATCGGGTGAGTTCGTTACGGATTCTCTTGTCGTTGTTCAACATGGAAAAATCGTTTTCGATCGTTATGCAAATGGCTTCACAGCTGAAATGAAGCATTACGGCTGGTCGGTGACGAAGAGTATTCTGATGGCCCTCGTTGGGATTTCCGAAAAAGAAGGAAAACTCAACCGAAGCGACCTCGTGACTCGATTCTTTCCCGATTACGAAAAGACTCCTTGGAGTGATGTACGAATCGAGCATCTCCTGTCAATGTCGAGCGGTTTGGAATGGAATGAGGGTTACGAAGCTTCGCCTTTTCAATCGAACGTGGTGGCGATGCTCTACCGATTTCCGATGCTGGCCGACATGGCGACCTACCGTCTTCGCCAAATGAAAAAAGTCGCTCACCCCGGAAATCGACTTAACTATTCGAGCGGAGATTCGAATCTTCTCTCTAAAGTAATGAAGCGCGCTTGGGGCGAAGAATACTTAGACTTCCCTTGGAAGAAGCTTTTTAACCCGCTCAAAGTTTCCTTTACGATGGAAATGGATATGTCGGGAACGCTCGTCGGCTCGAGCTATAGCTATGCGACGCCTCGAGATTGGGCGAAATTCGGCCAGCTCTTTTTACAAAACGGACTCTTCGAAGGTCAGGCGATTTTACCAGCGGATTGGGTGAAGTTAGCTCAGACTCCTTCGCCCGCTCTTTTGGGTGTGCGCTCCGACCATACGCCGAAGGCGACCGCCTACGGGCATGGGTTTTGGTTAAATCGTCCGATTCCAGACGCGCTCGTTCCAAAGAAAATTCAGTCCGCGAGCGATGACCTCTACTGGGGACAAGGTCATGACGGACAGTACGTTTTCATCTGGCCTTCAAAGGATATGGTGATCGTTCGTCTCGGGAATGATCGTTATTCGAAGGATCTGGATTTGAATCGTTTCTTCTATCTTCTCGGTGAGGCGCTTCCGCAATGAGCGACAAACGAAAGTCTAAAAAGGGGAAACGTAAAGAGGAGTGGGATTACACGCGAAGTACTCCGGTGGACCGTTACCATACGTTGGATGAAGGTGAATCGGAGAAAGTACGAATCCGCGGCCGACGTCGATGGGTGGCGATCGGCGTTGTGATCGTGAGCTATCTCTTTCTCTACATGAAGTTGAATTGGCCAAGCACGATCTTCGATATCCCTGAGATCGCAGCCCGCTTATATGCGAAAGAGTTTTGTTCGTGCACTTTTGTGATGAGGCAGAGTTATAAGGAGTGCAGAAGTGCTTTCGGTCAGTTTATCCCAGCATTTTACGTCGACATTAATCCGGATACGAAAGTCGTAGATACTCAAGTACTCTGGGTTTCCGGCCGCGCCATTTATCAAAATGATCGCGTCGGATGCATGACCTCGGCTCCGTGATCTCAGCTACCTGAATCCAGAAATCAGAATCACTCGCAGGGGATTTTTTCAAACGGCGGAGTTGCGCGCGAATACCGATAGAGTTTTCCATCTTCGCCTTTGAAACAGGGGCGCGCGTCGGAAGCAACTTTTCGAGTGGGAGTTTCGCCGTCGCGGCTTTGTGCGTAGAGAACGCCGAAAACCAAGAGGGTGATGAATAGCGATAAGCGTATCGCACGTTCGAGTTCTGTTCTAAATTCCTTGGAGAGCTTCATCTCCCTTGAATTTACACTTCGACTGCCTTGGCCCGCAATGGGTTGAATTCACCGAGTCGCGTCGTCTTCTCGGTCGAGCTTCGCGTCGTTCCGTCAAGCTTGTCAGTAAATTGACGAAACTGACTTTACGTGGACTTTGTAACGCTCTTCAATCTCCGATAGACTAGAAAAACCATGAAGGTGTCCCGCGGATCCATGGATTCGGATCTTCGACGAAAATCAGTCCTCTCATTTCGGAGAATGGCTCTTACCATTCTTTTCGCTTCCTCATTCATTGGTATTCATCCTACCTATGCCATGAATGCGAATCCAAAAGTCCGCGTTCGCATCATCGAAAACAGCTCGAATTTTAAAATTCGGGGTTTCGATCTGAAGTTCTATTCCGTTTCGCGAGGCGCGACCCTCTCTGGCGTTGTGACAGATCGTCGTCCAGCTGCAACCACCGATAAAGTCACTGAGTGGAGTATTGATTGTCCAAACGCGACGACCGTTCGAGCGCAGCTGCTTCAACCGTCTTGGTATCGGATGGATCCCGTGAACTTCGGAGGACCGCTCCTGGTCGAAACTCCAGCCGGATTTACGACGATTGGAGAGAAGCCTTACCGCGAACAGATCGTGATTCACCCCATGAAAAAGAAGAATGGGTGGGGATGCGAAGTCGTGAACCACGTGGATATTGAAAAATATTTGGACGGATTAGTGAATGGGGAGTTTAGCGCAGGTTGGAGTAAAGCTGCGATCGATTCTCAGGTGGTTGCAGCGCGGACCTACGCCTACTTTCAGATTAAAACGATGGCGGCGAAGCGAGGCGGATCTCATTTCGATCTCGACTCTACGATCAAAGATCAGGTGTATGATGGATCGATTCGCGAAGACTTCAGAGCGAGTCTGAGTGCCGAGCGGACTCGTGGAATGATCCTGAAACCGCAGGGAGCGCGGGGGGATTTGGAGCCGATTAAGGCCTACTATCACTCGACCTGTGGCGGGCGCACCGAACTTCCTGAAAAAGTTTGGGGACAAAAACAGCCTGGGTTTAAGCAGCGAGTGGAGTGTCCCTATTGTCGGAGCAGTCCAAGTTATGTTTGGGATATTCCGATTGAATCCGCAGGGGTTCAGCAGGCTCTTCTCAATGCGCTGCGAACGACCGTACCGTCTGAAATTCCTGAACGTCGCTTCTGGCCGGCTGGCTGGGAAAATGCGGTTCGCTCTGGCGCGATCACGGGACTTGAAACCACAGAGCCGAATGAGTCGGGTCGGACTCAAGAAGTACGCATGAAAATCAGTTACGCCGAACGAGAATATATTCTTCCAGTGGGAGCAAATCGCTTCCGACTCTGGCTCGGCGGCACTCGCGTAAAATCTACCGCGTTTCAAATCTATAGCGCGGGACCCGGGAAATTCGTCCTTCGCGGGCACGGTTATGGCCATGGAGTGGGTCTTTGTCAGTGGGGCGCTAAAACCATGGGTGAGCGTGGAAAGTCGGCCCGCGAAATCCTCAGACAATATTACCCGGATGCAGTCCTAGTTAAAGCGTGGTAGCACTCCGATCAAGCGAATCGGATATCAGACAGCGACCATGGCAGACCCATTTTTATTGGACTCTTACGATTACACTCTCCCTCCCGAGCTCATCGCTCAGGTGCCCGTACATCCGCGCGATTCGTCGAGGCTCTTGGTTGTGGACCGAGCGGCTGGAACGATTTCCCATCGTCAGTTTACGGATTTGCCAGATTACCTTACCCAGGAAGATCTGCTCGTGATGAACAATACGCGAGTGATTCGAGCACGACTCCTCGGTAATCGGATTCTCACGGATTCGAAAACGGGCGTAGAGAGTGTGGGCGGAAAAATTGAATTTTTGCTTTTAGAGCCTCTGGAGGAATGTGTTTGGGAAGGAGTCATGGCGAGCACTGCGCGACAAGTTCCAGGCCTTCGCTTTTCGATCCCGCTGCCTCAGGGTGGCCAGCTCCTCGGTGAACTCATTCGGGGTTCCGCAGAATCGGGTACGGGGACGGTGGTTGCGCGATTTGATCGCGACCCGGTGACGAGCGGAGCTGGTGAGTTGCCGCTTCCACACTACATCGAGCGTACTCATGCAGATAGCGACGACGATG
>CAYOJT010000001.1:41460-66831 GCA_964404365.1 uncultured Bacteriovoracaceae bacterium | reverse complement strand
TTCGTTCACATTCTCTGATTCAATGATTCAAAGGACCCCCCCTCATGCGGACGTGTTCCGAAAACCGTTTTTACGCGACGCGTCTAAGGCCATTCTAAATTAAGTGCCCATAATTATTGAATTTTTATCTTTAAAGGTGCTCCGCATCATTTTAACATGCATTGCGTTAATTTTGGCTGTTAAACAGCGGCTCTCAATTCAGAGGATCTAGAAGAAGAGGAGTCACTTCATGTCCACGCGTTTGCATTTTTTTGCTCTCTCAGTAGTTCTTTCAACGGCGCTCACAGCAGCCCATGCTCACGAGCATTACGAGTCGTGGAGTGAATCGGCGGATATGCCCCTCGCGAACGAGTCTTTCAGTCACATGACCGAAGCGCCAGACTACGATTTCGCGCCGGAGCGCCCGAAATCTTATAACGTCGGTTGGGGTGCTCTGACTCGACCTTGGACTCGAAACGCGGTCGTCGAAGAGCTCATGAAAGAGATGCCGAACTCCTCGACGCCTCTCATGGGGGCGTCGGTTCTTTCGCTGCCATTTTCGCGTCTCGATGGTTCGACGAACGATCTCAGAAATCCGTTTCAGATTTATAGCGGTGATTTCAGAACAGTCATGAACCTCGTTCCGCCACCTGCAACGCCCGGTCCGGTGCCACAAATTCCGGCCAACGACGCGACCTGGTTTAACGATATCGTCAATAAAGGCGGAAAAACGCCTGATATTTTCGTCATCGGTGGTCACCACGTAATCGGCTCGGGTTGGCACAACGACCCGGAAACCATGTTTTTGTACTCGCCGACTTTGATCGATACGGTTCGAAATTATCCAGCTGCTCGACAGTATTTCGATGGCATCAAGCTCGCGATTCTTTGGGGTTGTAATACGCTGACGAACCTCGAACCGCATGCTGCAGACGGATCCTATATTCCGATGGACCAAGTTCGTGCGACCTATGAGTCTGGCCCAGCTGGAAAAAAAGCGATGACGGGTACTGCGGATAAAATAAACAGCCTCGAATTCTACAAAGCTCGTCTCGCACGCGAATACGGACCTGGCATGCCTCATTACGAATACACGCGTAAGGCATCTTCCGAAAAATGTAAGGGAACCACGCTTGAGCCTTACAAAACTTGTGAAGTCACAAACCTAGAGCGCACGCTCCCCGACTACGGTCTCTGGGACGGAACTCTTCGCTACAACGGCGCTGCTCGATACAAAGAAGTTTTCCGCAATGCGTACCTCGTTCTCGGCTACAACAGCGCAAGCCCGAGCGAAGAAACTCGTGTCATCATTTTCAAAAATGCTTTGAAAAATGCGTATACCGCTTTGAACAAAGGTTTGAAGCCAAGCGACGCAGGATACGTGCACAATCTCCTTCGTGAAATCGTGGACGGGGAGACTCCAACCGAACGCCGCATGCGCGTAATCGAGGCCCTTCGCGCCGCATGGACGAAGTCGACCTATGCGTCGAACCGAAATCGTCCGAGCGGCTCTATTACACCAGCGCTCCCTGAACTCGATAAGAGTGGAGTCTTTAACGTTTGGGTTTCTGAGGATACGCCACTCTTTGCTCCTTACGAGCAGCGATAACTAAGTGTTCGTAATTATTACAGTAAATTTGATAACTCAAAGCATCAATTTTACTGTACTTAATTAGTCGTCTTTGTTAAATCAGCCGGACTTTCGAGAAGTCACATTCTCAAAATTTCGCGCCCTGAAAGAAGACGCGCGATTAACCAACGCCTCTGGCAGACTTCCCCCTCTTCCTGCCCGGGGTAAATCCAAATCCGCCCGGCCCTGCAATGATTGTAGGGCCGGGTTTTTTTTAGGGTTTCTGCTCTGCTTCATGGCCGAAATGCGAAATGATTGAGAAACAGCCCCGCACCTCGTGCTCTCAAACCCACACAATTTAGGAGAAAAGCGGACAGCAAATACGCTGTCACCGAAACACTAAAAGGCCGAGAATCCACCGCAGCGACCGCTTGCGAGCGCGTGGAATTCGGTCCTTCAGGGACTCGATTCCTCACTCATCGATGAATTGAATCATAGACGAAACGTCGTGCCTCAGTTGGGCAAATTCTAAAATTTCGCCGTAAAGAGCCCGCCCTCTGATATTCCACAAATTCAGATGGTGATCTGGCCTCCGATCTCTGTTTCGATCAAGAAACAGACTCTAATCTTCGATCTCGGCGTTGCCGTATAATTAATAGAGAAATGAAACTTCGAGCAGGAATACGTATCCGGGCTCAATCGCGGTCGCGTCCGTATTTAACGCATTATCCGTAAACACATAATCCCAGCCGTAGAGCGAAGATTTGATGTCGTAGTTCTGCTTGTAAAGGACCTCACTGATTCGAACGAGCTGATCACTTTTTCCAACTTTCATGAGCTGACTTGCGCCCGCTCCGTAGATTAAGCCCCGTGCTGACATCGGTTCTTCGAAAGTCGCTTTATTCGTGGTTGGGTTTCTAAGGCGTGCTTTCACGTCTGGAAAACTGACGAGTTCGTAACCCATCAATAAACCAATGCTAAAGCTCTCAGAAATCCTCCACTTCGGAAAACTACGAAAGTGAAATGAATACATTTTCGAAAGCGCATCACCGGAAACGGTCGAGCCGAAAGTGGCGTTGAAAACTTCCCAGTCCCAATTCCGAGTCATGACGTGAACTTGGAAGATACTCAAACCGATTGCGGCTTTTTGCTTCATGACCTGAAGCGGGCTTAAGCCGAATCCGAATCGAATTTCCGTGTCTGTTTCCTTGAAAAGGTACTGCTTCAAGTGTGGATACGATTCGATAAGGTTTACTTCTCTCTTACCGCCTGGAACTTCGACTGGGGTTTCTTCCGCTATCGCTGAAGCCGTAGTTAAAAGTACCACGCCCAAAATCAGTCTCTTTTTCCAGTTTCTCACCGCGCACCGCCTTTTCTAGAACTCGCAGTGGCTAGACATTTAGAACGCATTCCTTCCACTTCAGCCGAACTCTTCAAATAGTAACGACCCTCGCCCACGAGTCCTAATTGAATCACACTACATCCTAAGATCGTTTTGAATTCCTGTGACCGGTCTTTGTAGGAATTCACACCCACACCTGCAAGCGCAGCTGCGTGGTGAAACTGCCCATCGCGGTAGAAGTCTTTTGCGAGTTCAAATGCGTGGAGAGATTCTTCCTTGCCCGCAAAAAGCTTTTTGCGAATCAGCTCTTGGCTTTCGGAACCTGGATCTTTTCCAGGTGCAGTCGGGGGATTGAACGTACCGCCGCGATCGAACAGGTCCGAAACCGTTGGTCCGTTCGTTCCGCAGAAGGAAGCAACTGTCGGAACCGATTTACAACGATCGAGGTAAACGCGTGCAGACGTAAGTGCTTCCTTCGACTTTGGATCAAGCACTGGCTTCAGCTCCGGCTTTGCGACGGATGCTTTGGAAAGTTGAGTCGCAAAAAGTTGGAAGATTCGATAATTGCGGTTTGCGATGGCCGCTTCCCAGAGCGCGTCCCCTTTTCCTTCGTAATTCTTTAGGAATTGAGTCGCCTCTTGGAACGTCTGAGCCGATTTCTGGAGTCCCTCGACTGAAGCCGCAGAGACTGAAAGTTTTTGGGCATACTCTTGAAGTTTCTTGTCGACTCCAGAGAGAGATTCCCAAAGGCATGCGGGCTGTTTTTCGCTGCCACCGCAAGAACTGCGGATCGAGCTTAAAACTTGATCACGAATGTCTTCTTGGAGTGAAGCCTTGGCTCTGTACGCGGAATAGAGGACTTCAGCATTCGGAGTTTGAAGGGCAAGCGCAATCATTTCGGCTGGCGGTACTACACCGGAATCCAAAAGATCTGCGGTTTGATCAACCAATCGTTTACGAGTTTCACTGCTCATACTACCTGCGGACAATCGGGTAACCAAATCCCAATCACGAAGCATGAGTGCAACGGACAACGCTTCATCAGAAGCTTGTTTACGATCGGCGGGACTAATCCCGCCATCTTCAGACGCTTTTTGTAGGGTTTCGATACCGTCGTAGAATCTTGCAACTCGGATCTGCTCTCTTGAGATCGAGCGAATGATTGCGGAGCGTTTCTTCGGATCTTTTTCTTTTTCGCTCATCACACGACCAACTTCTAAGAAGGTCTTGATGTCTTTTTCCGCTTTAGACCGGGCCAGAGCTTGAGCCAACGCCTCGCTTGCCAAGGCTGAGTTTTCGCTTTTGAGTGCAACAGCGAGGTAACTTTTCCCTTGCGCAAAATCGTCGTAATTCCCTGTCGAACGCAGCTGATCTTGAATCGCGCGAGACTTAGCTTGCTTTTGAATCCCCGCGACCTTCGCGTTAAATCCGGCAGCAGGTAGGTGCATCGCCATGATGTCGCGGGATATTTTTTCGAGCCCGGCGAAATCACCACGGGTGGAGTAATAATCGAGGAGCAACTCCCCTGCCTTCACCGCTTCAGGCGAAGACTTGTACTTACTCATAAAGACCTGGAGAGCATCTAAAGTCGATGGGAATAAACTTTGTTCGTACTGAGCTTTGAGTGACGTGAACTGAAGCGAGGTTTTGCTTCGATTTTCCGGATACGCGTTCGAATAGGATTCGATAGCACGGATCAAAAGCCCACGACGTCTGATGTTTTCGTAGTATCCACGGTCGTCTGCTTTCTGCAGACAGAAGATCGCGTTTTCGATCAGAGCTCTCGATTGTTTCTTCGACGAACCATACTCTCCGTCGAAAACACGGAGGTAGTAGTCCCCACTTTCAAAGAACGCACCTAGCGCAAAGTAAACATCTGCTAAGTTCGTCGCCATTTGAACGAGCTGCGGACCTTTTTCAAAAAACCCTAAGTACAGGGTGTAGAAATCACGAGCGCGAATCAGAAGTTTTCGTTTTCGTTCCGGATCCTTCGTAATCGTTTTGGAAAGATCGTGACTCGTGGTCGCCAGTTCTCGCACGTTTTTTTCGAAGAAGGTTTGCGCGTCTTTTGCAACCGCAGGTGGTAACGCGTAGAAGTTCATCCATTGATTATAGCGCTCGAGAACGAATCGAATCTCAGCGACTGGGATTGCGGTACGCTCTCCTGGTGGAATGAGCATCAAAACATCGCGATAAATGGCGCAGACCTTTTGTGGATCCGAGATGCGCTCGCTCATCGTACGAAGGAGAGCTACGGCTTGTTCGTACTTCTTAAGGCCGATGTAACGCACAGCAAGTTTTTCGATCACTTCTTGAAAAAGAACTTCAGTCGGTGCGAGTTTCGAATAATACGAAACCGGTTCTGCGTTCTTTTCGAAAACATGCGTGTAAGCACGAATCGAGTCGATCAGCGCTTCACGGCGCAGGTCGCTCTTCACCTGGCGACTCTTTAACGAAATTTCGTACGGGTTATCTTGTTCGGCTAATTCTTTTTCTTTGATCACTTCTTCAAAACGAGTTAGTGCATCTCGGAATTTATCTTCACCGAGATCAATCAATCCTAAACGGTAACGAGCCAGATTTCTCTCATACGCAAATTCAACCTGAGTTACTGGTACCAAATACCCGCGCGCTTGAGAAAATTCGCGTTCTTCAAAGTGATGCTGACCAAGAAGAATTCTGGCCATCATCGACTCTTCCGTTCCCGGATATTGAACCGGGATCGTTCTTGCGACGTTTAAGAATTCTGGAATTTCGTCAATCGAACGAAGTGCAACCGCAAGACGAAGACTCGCGCGCTTCCGGTTACCGAATTTTGGAAAATCCTTCAAAATGCGCTGATAAACTTGAATTGCTTCTTTTTGCGCTAAAATGACTGGAGAAAGAGCCTTTTCGTGCTCATCGAGCGAGACCGTTTTACGTTTCTCCATCTGGAGGTAGTAAAGAACGTTCGCTTTTTGAACGAGGAGATCAGCAAGCTGCATATAGAGATCCGGCAAGAACGGAGCGCTTTGGCTTTCCGTGATTTGCTGACGCATGAGTTTGATCGACTCTTCGGCTCGATTTCTCATGTCCTCTAATTTAGCTACGAACTCTGGACCTTCTTCGGGTTTAGAACCCAGAAGTGTTGCGGCCGACGACTGAGGTGAAGCGGTTTTCTTCGCCACAGGCTTAGCAACCGGTTCAGCAGCGTAAGCTACGGTCGGGAATGCGATCAATGCGGAGAGAATCAGACTTATTGACATCGATCCTCCGTCACTACGGTCATCAGATTTCTTTCATCACGCCAAAAATCTCCGAGCTGAGGCCAGTGGAGGTAATAAATCTCTCCATTCTGACCTTCTTCGACTTTTGCGGTAGACACCGGAACCGGGGCATGTCTCCTGAAGACGACTTCGGGGTTAAATTTTTCACGCTGAACATCGAAGCGCAGGAACTTCAGGTGTTCGGCCATAAGAACGAGTTTCTCTGCGGATCGCGAAAGGGACTGATCCGTGAACGCGCCTTTTTTGCGAAGAAGGTACATATTCTCGGTCGAGAGAAGATGTGCGGCAAGAGGACGAACTTTACTAGAGAGCTGACTGATCTTTTTATACTCAGCACGAACTCCAGCCAAAATATGTTCTACACGTTTGTATTCTGTGTTCTCAGGTAAATCGATGAGCTTCAGGCGATCAAGTTTGGATAACGTTTTACCCATACGGATCCCGTCGAGAGTTGGTCCGAAATCCTTTTCAAAACTACCGATCAGTTTTTCAGCGCTCTCGAAAGCGCAAAGTTTTCTATAAGCAAGACCGCGAAGCGTGTACTGCTCCAAGTGAATGCCACCACTCGCGACTTTAGAGTCGAGGTTATAGAGCATTCCGAGGGCTTCGTTATAGCGCTTGAGGTGATAAAGATTCCAAGCCGCTTCCAACCAATCCGTTGGAATGATCGGATTCATCCTTAAGAGAAGTGTTTCGTAAATCCGGTACGACTCTTCATACCGTTTTTGTTCAAAGTAAAGTCGGGCCAAGGTTCGCGCTGCACGATTGACGATTGTCGCGCGAAGTGGGCCGAGATCATTTGCGAGAACACCTAAGAGATTTTCTTCAGTTGTTTTGTAATCCTTTTTCTCGTAAGCCTGGATGGCTTGATAGAAAAGATACTTTGGTGAATCTTTCTGACCAATGAGTTTTGCGTAGTACTCGCCCCATTTGGTCATCCCTCGCGCGTTATTGAGAGCAGACTTATAAAGATTATAGGCGTCTACGAATTCTGGTTCACCCATTGGGGTGATATCGCCGGCCAAGAAAAGGCTTTGAAGCGAATACGGAAAGCCGCGGTCGATGAGTTCGATGATAGAACGATAGGCAGCTTCTTTTGCCGAAACATCTCCAAAAAATACGAGACTCCGTGCGGAAGCCGTGAGCTGAAGAAACGGAAAATCCTTTTTCATCGTCTCATCGAGGAGTTCCGACCAGAGTTCGTACTCTTTGAATTTTTCAGGAAGTGAAGCATCCCACTTCGCAGGAGCAGGCGCTGCGACCACCGAATGTGGAACAACGCTTGTGAGAATCAGACTGAGTGAAAGGGCGGTAGTTAACCGCACGAACTCAGAACGCATACCCTGTGCTCACCATGAAGTTTACAAAGTGATTGAAGCCGTTGACCGCAAGTCCATCGCGAGCATCAAATCTCCAAGAGAATCGCTCTGAAGTGAAGACTTCAGCCCTTAAACCAAAATTCACAATGAAGTCCGAACGGAGGGTTGCTTTTGCGAGTCCGAGCCCCATGATGCCCGAAACTTGGAAGTAACGAATGTGATCATCCATGAAGATGAACTTTCCGTGAGTGAGCGTGCGAAGAACGTTGCTGGAAACCATGAATTCCAAACGATCGATACGTTCGGGGTTCACGCTGAATCGGTCAGCAAGTTCGACGGAAAGATCTTTATCGAAGGTGTACGCATAGTTTGCGTTCAAAACTTCCCAAGACCAGTTACGACTTAAACGACTGAGGTAACTTAAGTTCAAAAGAAGCGCGCTGTAGTATCCGTTGAAAGGATAAATTCCGAGTCCTAGGCCAAAAGAACTCGTGGAAGGATTAGGGTACGTTTCGACGGCTTCAACCGTTACGCCATCCAGAGTTCGAGGGGTATAAAGTGGATCTTCGGTTTGAAGGGCTTCCTCCTCCTCGCTCTTCTCTACAGTTTCAACCGGCGGGGTTTGAGTCGCCGCCTGAACTGATGGGGAGGACAGGAAAATGAAACTCAAAAGCACGAGCAACAAGGGCTTAAATTTGTGTGGATTCACGTATTTAAGAGTAAAGACGCCCTAAAGATGTGTCGAGGGAAAAGTCTCTATAATATTATCTGTGATTGAAGCGGTGTGCTTAGAGTGAGCTACTCGAGAAGCTGAACGGATACTTCACGATGACTGAGCCGCCCCTTGGGGGCTGAAACCTGATCTTACCGAGTTCTTTGCTCATGCAGCTGTGAAGTTTCTCGTCGCTGAGCTCAGAACGGACCACTTTTGCACCGCTCGTAGCTCCGGCAGTCCCGATCGTCCACTCCATCGTCAAAGTTCCGGCGGCGGTCGGTTTAGAGAGCAAGAGCTTCTCATAGCAATACTGAAATTTATCGAGGTACTTGGATAGCGTCTTCAAAATTGAGGAGTCTTCCAAGTTTCCTGGTCCACTCACACTCATTCCGCCGGTCACCGATGAACCCGCACTTGCTCCACCACTTCCGTAGAGAGCTGCGAGTGTGACTTTTCCCTGAACTTCATTCAGACCTTTGGAGCGTCCCTTAATCCCGGATTCGCTCGCGACCGAGCGGGCAGAAGTCGTGTCGATTGGGCCGCTTGCCGAATCGCCGACGTTCTTTGCCATATTACTCAGCGTGGAGGGTTTCCCATCACCAGCGATCGAATTTCTTTCGAGTTTAGCATACTTCGCATCTTTCGAACCTGAACCCGCAGAAAGCTGAACTGGAGCAGTCTTCGAAGGCGTAGTCGCTAAGAATCCAAGCGACTTCGCAAGATCCGCACGCGCTTGAGCTTCCTTCGCAGCTTTTAACTGGTCAGGTGTCGGGCCTTCAGGTTTACGTGGCGGAGGTGGAACTTTCGCGACTTGAACCAGTTTTGGCGCAACTGCAGCTGGACGCGCCGGTGCTGGTTTTCTATCCACGACCTTCGGAGCCTCCCTTTTCAGAGGTTTCGCGACAAGTTTTGGAGTTTCATTTTTCGGTTTAACTTTTTTAGCGAGTTTTTTAGGCGCTTCTTTTTTCGGCTCTGGCTTCGGCAGTTCGACTTTTTTCTCGACTAGTTTCGGCTTCGGCGCCTCTTTCGGCATCACTACACGCTTTGGCGGTTCCGTAGGTTTCGGAGTCGGTTTAGCTGCGATTTGCTTCGGTTTTTTCAATTCAATGCGAGTCGCTTCTTTCAGAATATCGACTTTCGCTTCTTCTTTTTTCGGGGCAAGGAACGCAAGTCCGAGTGCGACGGTTAAACAACCCGCCAAACCCCACATCGTCTTTTTGAAAAGAGATGTCTCTTCGACACGTTCATCGATGAAATCCAAATGAGAATAGACTGGAACGGACAGACGATTAAAACGCCACCAGTAATCACCGAAGCTAATTTTCAAGCTCTGGAGATCAGTTTCAGAAAGCATGATCTGGCCCACTTGAGAAAGTGGGGCAGCAGGTTTGCCTTTCAGTTTGTACATCGCTCCCGGCACGATCGCTGAAACGTATGCGCCCTTCGAAGTGCGCATGAGTTTGAAAATTCGGTAGCGTTCAACTTGACCGGCGAAAACTCCGCCTCGATCCACGCACTCAAACGCTGAGAGCAAACCGTGAACGCCGCAAGACACGTAAACGTTCTCACCGACTAAGTACGGATTCGCAGTCCCCGCAACCATCGGAAGGTAAGCTGCACGTGAACGAATCACGCGAGCAAGTTGTAAGCTTAAAGTCGCGCCTTCGTAATCACCGATTTCAACTTCGGCTCCTGCGCGACCAGGGGTCAGCGGCTCGGAGAGAGCTGCGATTTGTTCTTCTTTTTCGACTTTATCTTCGAACGAGCGATGGACAACGCGAATTCCGGCTTCATCTTTTTCCAAGAAGATCGTCGGCGGATAGTTCAAAGGAAAAGGATACTTCGCATTCCACTTTTCAGTGCGCTTACGCGCCCCGTGATTGATGGAGACCAGGTAATTTCCCGGACCTGCATCCATGAAAATCTCGCGAGTAGAGTCGGGACTCAGCTCGGGAAGATTTCGCATATCGGGTTTTTTCTCAGGCAATTTCATCGTCTCATCACTCCGGCTTCAAGACGACCAATTGGAGATCCACATAACCGGCACTGGCGGCCGCGTTCATTACCGCCTTCAAAGTCGAGTACGGAGTGAGTTCATCCGCCATCACGAGAAGATTTGGATCTGTTTGAGCATCGACCGAAGCCGGCTCACGGGTTTTCACCTTCACGCGATATTTCAAAAGGGATTCCAAAACCGTTTTCGTGAACTCTTCTTCGTTTTGGAAATTAAAATTTTCGAGTTTCGCGACTGGAGCTTGGTCGACAAGAATCGCGGTCTTACCGACTTCTAAAACCAAGGCTTCTTTCATCATGCCTTTGGATTGTGCGGTGACAGATGGGAGCGACATCGCTTGGGTCGGCGTGATGTTCGACATCCCGCTCGCCAAGCTCTTCAACAAGAATACGAGAATGATTGTGAAAATATCGGCCATAGACGTGATCTGGAGAGTCATCTCTTCACTATCATCGTCACCTGCCGTTAATCTTCGCTTCTTCTTCTTAAACGACACGTCCGCTTACTCCCCGAGGAACACTTTTACGAAAGGTTTTTTCAAATCTTCAACTGTTTTAATGATCTGTTTGTACTGAACACCTGGTTCAGCCTTTACGTTGATCTCTTTCACAGTCGGCCAACGTTTCCGGATCTCTTCACCACGCGTGATAATGTCGCCCGATAATGCTTCGAGATGCGTCGGTTGATCTTTGCCGGTAATTTCAAAGAGAACTCGTCCATCACCCATCAACATCGCCGAAACCGAAGTGGTCGGGTCAGTCGGTGGAGGAGGCGTTGTCTCGGAAGGAGGCGTGGAAGCCGCTACCGAGACTTCCAACATGTCGATCGAAATGAAGGAGGCTGACACGAGCATGTAGGTGATCAAGACCGTAAAACAGTCAATGATCGGCGCCAAATTAAGTTCGAAATCCTGGCCTTCGCCAGAATCATTTGATCCTGCACTCATCCAGCACGTTTTCCTCTGCCGTTGTGATTTTGAAGTTCGGATGCAATCACGTAGCGCTGCTGGATCACGTCGATCGTGCGAACGACTGCGCGGTCGAACTCAGACTTTAAACGATTGGTTCGGTTCATCAAAAAGCTGTAACAGACCATACAAGGAACAGCGACCGTAAGACCCCAGAGAGTGTGGTTCATCGCCATCGAGATACCCTGCGCGAGAAGTGCCGATCGCGCTTGAGCGTTCGCGCTACCGACGGCTTCGAAAGATTGAACAAGACCCAAAATCGTTCCGATCAATCCCAAGAGGGTCGAAACGTTCGCGATCATGGATAAAAAGTTCGTACGCGCTTTAATGCGGTCGATGTTCTCACCAACTTCGATGTCCAAACCGTTTTGCACGATTTCTTCCGGTTGATGCGCGCGCATCAAACCTTCTTTAACGATACGAGCGACTGGCTTCTTGCGATAACGATCGCAGAATGCGACAGCTTCGCTGATGCGGTCCGCGATCACGAGGTTTCGAACCTTTTCGAAGAAAGCATTCGTGCCACGCATGGGGTACACGATGAATAGAGCGCGAAAACGTTCCAAGATGATCGCGATCGCCATCAAACCACACGCGATGATCGGAATCATGTGAGATAGATTTTCATATAAGAACTTAATCATGACTGACTCTCCCCTAGTAAAAATTAGTACTGCGTGCCGATGACTTCTCGGCGGTAATCTTCTCGAACCTCTCCGAACTCAACCTTGTCGCTTTTTCCACCTAGGATCAGTGACATATTCAGGTTTCTGTTTTGTCCGGTAATCTGAAGCGTCTTCCCATCCCCCAAAGCCGAAGGATTTCGGTAGTTGAGCGGGCGGCTTGAAACTTCTTGGCGACGGGTTTCTTCTTTTTGAACTTTTTCCATCGACGAAAATTCTGGCTTAACTTCCGCTGGCGCGCGCGAAGGTTTGGAATACTTCGAGTTCAAAGCGCTAACGCTCTTGGAAGATTGTTTTGAGTTTTTTACTGCGGTCTTTTTAGCAGGCATCTTTTCAGGAGCGGTTTTTGTGGCTTTGGATTTTGCGCTCACCTTTGCTGCAGTCTTCGACGCTTTCGGTGCTGTTTTTTTCATAGCCGTCGCAGCCGGCTTCTTGGCTAGGTTTTTTGCTACGGATTTTTTCTGGGTTTGTGGAGCAGGCTTCGCCTTAGTCTTTGCCGCAAATGACGGTACCGCCGCCATCACGCACAAAACGATAAGGATGAAAACAAGCCTGAGCATACTGTCCCCCGGATGAACGCATCGGCAAGATTTGCCGTTTACTTGAGTGAATAACCCCCGAAATTCACTTAAAAAAAGGGCCGTCTGACAAAATCATGACGGCCCCCGAATGTACTAACTCGCGAATTTTATTAGAAAGTAGGAGGAGGCACTCCGCCACCGCCGCCACCACCACCGTTACATGCGTCGATTTCAGCGACGATGCACATGAAGGTGCCAGAGCGAACGTTTTTCCCGCCGCCAACATCAATACGGCTGACCCCATCGGAACCCATCAAGTTTGAGCAACCAAAGGTTCCATTGAATTGAGCGGAGTACTTATTCACCTGTCCACCCGGGGCGGAAGCGCAAGGCACTCCAACCACGGGAAGTGGGGTTACAGAAATACTTCCTATACAAGACGATGCACTTCCACCGAAAGTGATCGGGATGTTCTTATCCACCTCGAAATCAGTCGCGAAATCGTAGTCTTGAAGAGAAGCCGCAGCGCCGGAAACGTTTCCAGCTGCAAGCGAACCGCTCAAACCACGAAATTCCATTTTCATCCCGTGCTCACCTTGGCCTTGGCGAACGTTATAGATGTGCGTTCCTTCCACGTTGAATTCGCCATTTCCGAAGTTACAACGAACGAGTTCATTGATCGAAAGGTGCTGCAAATTCAAAGAGCTGGAACGTCCGCTTGCTGCTGCAAGCGAAGCCACACTTCCTTGTACGTGTTGAACACTTGCGCCTGGCATTGACCAAGCCAAATTCAAAGGTAGAGACGCGGTCATAGTGTGGTTACATGCTTTGTCGCGTACATAAACGAGAGCATTACGTGATCCAACGTGGTTGGATTTCGACGCTACCGATTGAGTACAAGGCATAAAGTTACTATCCGCAGATCCGTCACCGTTGAAATCAATCGCGCAGTCAGCTCCCGCGCGATTCGGTCCACTCAAAGAATACGAATAGCTGTTATTTGATCCCGAAGCAGAGATTCCGGTCACATATTGACTCGCACTCATTCCGGCCACCTCACTTGCATCGCAAGTGATAGCAATCGTGTAGCTTCGAACGACTTGCACTGCTCCCGGAGCATTTGCAGTCACTTTCAGAGGAAAATTACCCGTGATCGCCCCCGAGCTCAGAGTCACGCATTGACTAGCAGAACCCGAACCGATCATCACGTTATTGAGTGATACTTGAAAGGTCGTTCCGGAAATCGCAGGACTTCCGCAAACCTTCACTTGTGAATTTCGTGGAACCACAGCTGCGGTCGATGAATTCGAATCGCTGTAGATCATGTTTCCAGACATGTCTTCAATACGAACCGAAAGCGATGCTTGTTGTGATCCATTGTTCTGGGAAAGATTTGAAACGACTTTTTGAGCCGTTTCTTGATCGAACTTCCCTTGACTGCAACCCATGACTGAAACCAATGTGACGATTACCCCTAACCGTCGCACTGAATAGAATTGATTCATCCCTGTTTCCCCCGTCTGACATTTAGCCTTACTCATTCTCTCACCCCATTTTCCCCTGAAACTTTGATCCTGAACTTTGCCCCGAATACTTGCTCGAACTTTAATTTTATTTGAAATCCCCCGCATCGAAATCCACAACGCGTGAGTTGTATTGAACTCGCTTCTCTGCTTTGACGAGAATCGCTTTGTTAACGACGGCGTCTTGGTTTTGAACAACCGTAATTTGGATACGGTTATCGAAACCGAGAGTCGCGACATCTTTCACGATGAGCTCATAGCATTCGATCTCTGCTGTGCTCTTCTCGTTATCGGGAACGAGGAAGTAACTCGATGGAACAACTTTAGCCAATGCAGAGTTCATCGGAGTGTTACGCTTCAGCTCCATGTAGTTTGACTGACCGTCGAAATCTGGATCACCGAGCATATCGTTTGTTCCTGCGATGAATTGCATACGGTTACGGAAAGCGGCGCCATCGGATACGCCATCGAAATTCGAATCGAAAGAATATTGGTCCGAGCGAAGAATCCATTCTTCGCAGTCATTAAGTCCATCGTTATCTGAATCTTGATAAACATAAGTCGTGCCGGTCACAGTTTTTGGAAGTCCTTGACAAGGAAGGTAATTATCGCGAAGGGCCAGATCTTCAGAGCAACCCATTCCGTTGCAAGGTTTACCTTTAGAACGGTATTCTACTCCATCGCTCACACCATTTCCGTCGCTGTCAGCCTGGTCGATCTTCGAACCAAGCGACTCTTCGATTTGATCTTCGATTCCATCACCGTCCGTATCGATTTTAAATTCACCAGCCATGTTCCAAATCGTAGACAAGTTCTCAACCATCACGTCTGCAACGTGGTAGCGAACATTGCGAACGGGAAGGGCAAAAAGAGCGTAATCGATCGCAGCACCTGCACCGAAGATGTGAAACTCACCTGCGCCCCACTTCGCCATATTATCGAGGAGGTCACGAGCAGCTAAATCCATCACGGCGCTCGAGAAATAATAGCCAGCATGCAGTTCGATTTGATCAACGTGTTTACGATAGCGTGGATCATTACGAAGCGACAAAAGACTGAGCGGAATTTGAGCGTCGATCAAGTTCTGAATGTTCGTTTGAGACTGAGGCGCCCCACCAACCATTGGAAAACCGTCGCTCAAGAAAATGACTTTGTAGCTTGATGCAATCGTGTCTGGATCAAGGCTGATCGACTCTTCTTGAAGGTCGCGCTCGATTTCGTTACGAGCCGCTTCGATACCTCCCAAGTAATCAGTTTCACCGAAATCGCGAGGACGTGGGTTTGCGACGGTTCCACTTCCGGTCCACTCGTCTTGTACAACGCCGCGGAAAGTTTGAAGGTCATTCGTAAACTCTTGAACAACTTGCGCTCCGGTCGAAAAGTTTACCAGGCCGTAGTACGTGTTGTCGTCTTGTTGGGAAGAAGCCAAGAATTCAACCAAAGGAGCATAACGACGAATACCGGTTGGGTCCGAGGACTCCGGCGGAAGTTGATTTGAGCTCGACTTATCGATTACGAAAAGAAGCTTCAATTTTTGTTTAGCAATGTTTGGGTCTTGAACGCAGAAGTTTGCTTGAACTTGAATCGTACCGCTATTAGCGAGGTACATTTTCGAGATCGGAGCGAGTTCACGAACGCGGGAGCAACCCGCGAGGGCCGCGATCGAAAGAAGAGCAGTGATGACGAGGCGATTATTTTTTATCATCGCGTGTCACACGTTCCTTGAAGAACACCATTTGCCATGCGGTCAATCGCGCACGATACGACCAATTTATCTTTCGCTACGGCTTGTGGAACCACGTAGTCGAATACACGAAGGCGTGGAGTCACCAAGTCCGTATCAAGTTCACGAAAGTACATACGAACGAGGTTTTGTCCGCCGTGCGGCGCCAATGCGATGTTTTCCACTTTGAAAAACAAACAGGAATTCGCACCAACCGTCTTACGCTCCATCGTGTATTTATAAGCAAGCTGAGCAACCGACTGTTGGCGATTGTCGATATCGAATGGAGTGTGGATTTTGCACTCTTGAGCGTTCGAAATTCCGTCACCATCGGAATCCAAAGCTGCATCCGATGCATCTTTAGGATTCAAACCACAACGAATTTCGATTGGGTCAGGAATCGTGTCGCCATCCGTATCGAAAAGATCTGGATCAGTTTGAAGGAGGCGTTCTGCGCAAAGAACGATTCCATCATGGTCATTATCCGTACGGTCGTTAGAACCGGTACAACGAAGACGAGTCTGATCCGCAATACGAATGCCCGTGCGGTAAATCAAGATATCGCCGAATGGATCGGCAACCGACATCGGGTTGTTCGGCTGAATTCCAAGTCTGGCCTGGGAAACGTTTTCCACATCATCGACTAAACCGTCGAGATCGGAGTCTTGTTTCAATAGACCTTCGTGCACTCCCGCACCGAGGTTACTTGCCTGGAAATCCTTATAGGAAGAAGGCGAGTAACCCGCGGAACAATAAGAGGTCACTTCCATACTCATGGTTTGAGGAGCTTCTTGCGCCAACGACTTCTGAAGACGCATGAGCTGGGGTTCTGGGCGGCATGCAGAGAGCGCACAAACGAGGAAAGAGCACGTGAACGCGCTCATCATTCCAATCGTTTGATTCCCCTTGTTCATCCCCTGATAACCCTTCTTGTTTTAGATCGGTGCCGGATGTGATCCGGAAGATACGTTCCCCAAGGGGAAGTAGAGCAATAGTGATGCCACAGAAACGCTCGAATTCTTCAGTGATTTAGCTCTGCGTCCATTTCAACGCATGAAAATCAAATGGGCAGTGACAAAAAGCGCTGTACAGTTTTTTTATTGGATATTGATTTGTAGACGATTCGATCCTGGAACGAATCGTTGCTCGAGTGAACGCAAACGGTATTGATTGAAAATCACCGGGCTTTTCTCGACAAATTGCACGCGAATCAAATCATCTGCGCCGATGCGCTTCAGGCCCGAAACCGATAAACGGTAGCATTCCTGATCTGCCGTCGCGCTCTCTTGGGTCAAAGTATAGGTCACCGGACTCAGTCCGATGTACTGCGAATTATTCGTCATTGCAGGAAGGCTGTGTTTGATCTCATAGAGATTCGACAAGCCATCTTGATCGGCATCGGTCACCGATCCACTCGGTTGAGATTTGAACTCAACGAAGTTCATGAATTCTTCTCCGTCCGGAATCAGGTTTCCGTTCGTATCGAACTTCGAAATTCCGGTGCTATTTCCGAGATAAAACTCTTCTCGATCACTGAGCCCATCTCCGTCGCTATCGCCCATTGCGATACCTGCGACCGAAGCTCCGGTCGGATAGCGATATTCGATTAGATCAGAAATGCCGTCATTATCTGTGTCTTTTCGAAGTGGATCGAAACGCGGGAGAATTTCGTATTTATCTGGAAGTCCATCCGCATCGGAATCTAGGAGCGGCTCAACTTCACCTGGCCACCAAACTGCGGACGCATTTCGAACGAAAATCTCTCCCAGTTCAAAACGAAGCATTCGTGGTGGCAGCGAGAAAAGCGAAAAATCGATATTCTCACCATTTGTAAAATCGTAACTCACGCCGTGGCCCATTTTCGCCATTTGTGCGAGAAGATCTTTTGCGCCTGGATCTTCATTTCCGGTTACACCCATATATCCGGTGAATAGCGTGACGGATTCAACGAACTCAGGATCGGCTTCAAATGAAACGATCGATTGAACGAGTTGAAGGATTTGATTCGTCGATTGCGGGCCAGGAATAATGTATCCGTTTTCATCGTAAAAAACCGGAGTCGTTCCATTACAAGAGAGTCCCCCCGGAAGCGGCATGCCGTCCGAGATGTGGATCAAAATATAAGCTGAAGCTTTTGGATTAGCCTGACGGCGCTCGCGCGCAATATCAGCCGAAATCATGTCTTTTACTGCGCCAAGCACAGCGAGGTAGTTCGTCGCTCCGTCGTCGACACCGTTTACGAAACGGTTATTCACGACGTTTTTGAATTGAGTGACATTGTTCGTGAAGCCTTGCTGAACGGTTGGAAAAGTACTGAACTCCACGAGGCTGTAAAAACGCGAAGGGTCCGCTGCACGAACTGGATCGGCTTCGATTGCGGTCACATAATCGAGAAGCGCTTGATAGCGGCGCTCACGAGTCGGGTCGGTTGCATAAGTGGTTAAGCCCGTCGCTGCCGGCGGAACCAAGTTCAACGGGCAAAGTGGTTTTGCCGTGATATTTCCTGCAGGATCCGCGGTGTAATTGAACTGATAGTTGAGTGCGTTTGATTTCGAATTATCGAGAATGAAAATGTATTTCAAATTCGACTGAATCGGAGCGGCAGGTGTTGTGCAAACATTGATTTCGACTTGAGTCGGATCGTTTTGCGCTTGGAAGAGATTCGTCAACGGATTCAGAGTTCGAACTGCTTGGCAGCCCGACAACGAAAGAAGAAGTGCAGTCAAACGCACGGCTTTTTTCGAAAGTTGTTTCCCATGAAGTCTTTTCATTTGCCCCTGATCCCCAAGACCTATGAAAGGCAATTGGAGTGCCAGCTAAAGCCCACGAAAACGGGAGTCATTTCAGTGAGTGTCGAGTGGGACTCATTGATAAGAAGTATGCACTTTGCCCGAAAGTGGCTTAAATCGTCTGGTCTCTAAACAGGTCCACCCTGAACACCCCTGGTGACCGGGTAAATTCCAGATTTTTAATCGTAACATATTGATATTATGATACTAAATTAGTGACATATTACATGATCTTTACTGTACTTAATCAGTCACCTTTACTGAGCCAACCCAACTTTCGCGCCCTGAAAGAAGACGCGCGATTAACCGACGCCTGAGGCAGACTTCCCCCGCTTCATGCCTGAGGTAAATCCAAATCCGCCCAGGACCTGCAATGATTGTAGGTCCGGGTTTTTTTATGGTTACCGCTCTGCTTCACGGCGTACTCTCAAGCCCACACCAAAAGAGTAAAATATGAGCGAAAACGAAGCACCATCCAAACCGGCCGGCCCACCTCAAGATCTGAAGGACATGAACGTCCTCGTCTCCCTCTGTAAACAACGTGGGTTTGTTTACCCCTCGTCCGAAGTGTACGGCGGAATCAACGCCTGCTGGGATTACGGTCCGCTCGGTATTGAACTCAAGCGAAACGTAAAAGAACGCTGGTGGCGCGCGATGTGTGATCGCGACGATATCGAAGGACTCGACGCTGCCATCCTGATGCACCCGAAAGTGTGGGAAGCTTCCGGCCACGTGGCTGGATTTGTTGATCCACTGGTCGACTGTAAGGAATGTAAATCGCGCTTTCGCGCGGACAAGATTGACCAGGAAAAATTAAAAGCAAACGTTTGTCCAAACTGCGGAAAAAAAGGTTCGCTCACTGAACCCCGAAACTTCAACCTCATGTTCAAAACCCACATGGGCGCACTTGAGGATTCGTCCGCCATCGTTTACTTACGCCCGGAAACCGCGCAAGGGATCTACGTTAACTTCCTCAACGTTCAACAGTCCGCACGTCAGAAAATTCCGTTCGGGATCGCACAGATCGGTAAAGCATTCCGAAACGAAATCACGCCCGGCAACTTCATCTTCAGAACTCGTGAGTTCGAGCAGATGGAGATGCAGTATTTCGTGAAACCCGGCACGGATATGGAATGGTTCGAAAAATGGAAGGCGATGCGCGTTCAGTGGCATTACGATAACGGCATCCGGAAAGAAAAACTTCGCTTTCACGAGCACAAAGGTGGCGAGCTCGCTCACTACGCTCGTGCTGCATTCGATATTGAATATGAATTCCCGATCGGCTGGTCCGAGCTCGAAGGGATCCATAACCGCACGGACTTCGATTTAGGTCGTCACCAAGAGTATAGCGGTAAAAACCTTCAGTACTTCGATGAAGCCGCAAAAGAGAAATATGTTCCTTACATCGTCGAAACGTCGGTTGGCTGTGACCGCGCACTCCTTGCTGTGTTGTGTGACTCCTATCGTTTCGATGGCGATCGCACATGGCTCCAGATGCATCCAGCGCTCTCGCCTTATAAAGTCGCGATTTTCCCTCTTATGAAAAAAGGCGGAATGTCCGAATTCGCAGAAAAACTCGCGAGCGACGTGAAGAAGCACTTCCGTTGCACGACGGACGAGGCGGGATCCATTGGAAAACGCTATCGCCGCCAAGACGAGATCGGTACGCCGTTTGGTGTGACAGTTGATTTCGATACTGTCGAAAAAGGAGCGGGCGTTACGCTCCGCCACCGCGACAGCATGACCCAAGAACGTATCCCTACAGAAAGAGTGATTGATGTCATCCGTGACCAGATCGAAAACTGGGGCAAAAAGTAAAAAGTCCGCGCCGAATGCTCGAAAAAAATCCGCTTCGGCAAAGACTCTCAAGGTCATCGCGAGACCTGCTTCACGCGCAGCCGGTATGAAGTCCGGCGCGGGTGCGAAGGCGTTAGGAAAAGCGTCATCGAAAAACATCTACTCCTTCGGCGCCGGAAAAGCTGACGGCCACGATACGATGAAAGAACTCCTGGGCGGAAAGGGCGCAAACCTCCACGGAATGACTCGACTGGGTCTACCCGTTCCTCCAGGCTTCACGATCACGACCGAAGTCTGTACTCACTACTACGGAAACTCCAAGAACTACCCCTCCACACTCACAGCTGAAATGAAGGCAGCAGTGACTAAAATGGAAAAGATCTGCGGAAAGAAGTTCGGCGACGCCGATAATCCGCTTCTCGTGTCCGTTCGTTCAGGCGCGCGCGCTTCTATGCCCGGCATGATGGACACCATTTTGAACTTAGGTTTGAACGACATCACGATCCAAGGACTCGTGGCTAAGTCTAAGGACGAACGCTTTGCGTACGATTCTTATCGCCGATTTATCGCGATGTATTCCGACGTCGTTTTAGGAATTCATACGAATCACTTTGAAGTCGCTCTCGAAGACCTAAAACACGAGCGCGGAGTGGAACTCGATACCGAGCTCACGGGTGAAGACCTGAAGAAGCTCGTTCAAAAATACAAACAGCTCATCCGCACGAACGGAAAAACTTTTCCGGAAAGCCCATGGGATCAGCTCATGGGGGCTATTGGAGCCGTGTTTAGTTCTTGGATGAATCCAAGAGCGATCACCTACCGAAAGTTACATCATATCCCCGATCACTGGGGCACAGCCGTCACCGTTCAAGCGATGGTTTTTGGAAATCAGGGTAACGACTGCGCAACTGGCGTTGCGTTCACACGAGACCCTTCGACGGGAGAAAAGAAATTCTTCGGTGAATTCCTCGTCAATGCTCAAGGTGAAGATGTCGTAGCTGGAATTCGCACTCCACAGCCCATTAACGAGGCATCAAAAACCGACGGAACACGCTCCTTACCTACGCTGGAGAAGGTTATGCCGAAGGCGTATAAAGAGCTTGTCGCCGTTTATCAGCGCCTTGAAAAAAATTACCGCGATATGCAGGACATCGAGTTCACCATCGAAAATGGTAAGCTCTACATGCTTCAAACTCGGAACGGGAAACGGACTGCGCCAGCAGCGCTCAAAATCGCAGTCGATATGGTGAAGGAAAAGCTGATCTCGAAAGAAGAAGCCATCGTTCGAGTACAACCCGAACAGCTCGATCAACTCCTTCACCCTCGGCTTGATCCGAAAGCGCGAAAAGAGATTATTACTAAGGGCCTACCGGCTTCTCCGGGCGCTGCGTGCGGACAGGTTGTTTTTGATCCAGACACCGCTGAAAAATGGTTTAAGGAACAAGGAAAAAAAGTCATCCTCGTTCGTGTTGAAACTTCACCTGAAGACATTCACGGCATGGCGGTTGCGGAAGGCATTCTTACGGCTCGAGGAGGAATGACCTCTCACGCGGCTGTTGTAGCGCGGGGGATGGGTAAGTGTTGTGTCGCCGGCTGCGCCGGGATCAAAGTCGACTACAATTCTAAAACTTTTTCCGTGGGCGCCCTTCAAATCCGTGAAGGCGACTTCATCACCTTGGACGGTTCGACAGGTGAAGTGATGAAGGGAAAAGTTTCGACGATATCTCCCTCACTCAACCAAGATTTCCAGACACTCATGAGCTGGGTGGATGAATTTAGAACCATCGGCGTTCGCACGAACGCAGACACCCCGCTCGATTCAAAGGTCGCACGTGGATTTGGTGCTGAGGGAATTGGACTCTGTCGAACAGAGCACATGTTCTTTGAGGCCGATCGAATCGATGCGGTACGCGAGATGATCTTGGCCGATACGCTTGATGCACGCGAGCGCGCTTTAGAAAAAATTCTCCCGATGCAGAAGAGCGACTTCAAGGGGATCTTTCGCGAAATGAAAGGTCTTCCGGTCACGATTCGCCTTTTAGATCCACCACTCCATGAGTTTATCCCGCATACGGATGGAGAACTGAAAGCACTTGGAGAGAGGATCGATGTTTCTTTTGAACGCCTGAAGCGAAAAGCCGACATGCTCCACGAGTTTAACCCTATGCTCGGCCATCGAGGCTGCCGCTTAGGTGTGAGTTTTCCTGAGATCTATAAGACGCAGGTACGCGCGATCATCGAAGGGGCATGCGAACTCATTGTGGAAGAAGGTTTCTCGATTACTCCTGAAATCATGATTCCTCTCGTCGGCGACTGGCGCGAGCTCAAGTTCGTACGCGAGTACTGCGTCGATACAGCAGAGAAAATCATCGCTTCTTTTTCCGCTCAGGCCGGTAAAAAAGTGAAGCTCGATTACCTCATCGGAACCATGATCGAGTTACCGCGAGCAGCACTCACCTCTGGCGAGATCGCAAAATACGCGGAATTTTTTAGCTTCGGAACGAACGACCTCACTCAAACGACTTATGGTCTTTCTCGCGACGACTCCGGAATTTTCCTAAAGGATTATCTGGAAGCGAAAATCTATGAGCGAGATCCGTTCGCTTCTCTCGATGCCGCAGGCGTTGCGCGTTTAATGAAAATTTCGATTGAAGAAGGCCGTGCCGCTCGGAAAAACGAGGATCGCGAACTCAAAATCGGGATCTGCGGTGAACACGGTGGCGATCCTGCCTCCATTCACCTCTGCCATTCCATGGGGCTCGATTATGTGAGCTGCTCCCCTTATCGGGTGCCGATCGCGCGTCTCGCCGCCGCTCAGGCCTCTATTCAGGCTAAAAAAGTTCTGAAAAAAGGCGCTTAAGACGATGAGACATTTTTCTTCCTATCTTAGTTTCGTCTTACCTCTGTTCTTGGGCCTTGCCCTTGGTTTTTCGGACTCGTGTTTCTCTGCTACCAAATCTAAAAAGACTAAGAGCGCCCAAAAACGAAGCGCACATAAAACAACTCCGACACCGACTCCGACTCCGACTCCTTCGCCTACTCCAGAAGATGATGAAGGACCGACGCCTACTCCCGCACCTACTGCCGTCCCATCTCCCTACGTCGACCAGTGGACCTCGGTTTTAGATATCGGCTATAACCTTTCAGCTAAAGTCGAACAGTCGTATCAAGCGGCTTCTTTAAATTATTCGACGAAGAAGGATGCCTCAAAAATTCCGACCTTCGGTCTCGAAATGCTTTATCGCGCGACCGATTTCACGCGATTCTCATTCGGATTTGGCGCTGGTAAAATTTCAGTTCCAGATGAGCCGTCGAATTTCTACATGCGCGTGAGCGCACGTCCCGACATCGTAGTCGACGTGAAGAATTTCTCGCTCTATGCGGGCCCGATTGTCGGCGTTTACTTCATCCGCCAGCTCGATGAGAGCGGTTCTGTGCCTTCCGGAGAGACTTATAATATTCGAGCTCAGACGAAAGTCGCGATTGCGGTCGGAGGACAGCTAGGTGCTGACTTCACCTTGGGTCGATCCACTCACGTGGGGCTCTACCTTCGCTCGCTCTTGATCGATGGGGCTGAGTTTGAGGGAGAACGAGTGACGCCATCCGCGTTTGCGATGCGCTCCCCTTATAAAGTTCGATTACTCACGGTCGGGACCCGCTTCCTTTTCGATTTTTAGAGTAGTGGACCCTTCCAGTATCCCCGTGTCAGCTGGCTTAGTTTATCCCCAAACCATCCCCCGAATTTCCCGAAGAAAATCTCGGATTTAGGTGTGATTTCCACCATTTATAATTGTGTGCAAATTTTAATACTTTAAATATTTTTTAAAAATCTATTGCAATTCCTGATCGTTTTGGTATTCTTTAATCATCGGGAGGACGTTTGATGAATGTAGCGAAGTTCTGTTTCGCAGCTTACGGTAAATGGTCGGAACTTGGGTTCCATGGTTCTGGGCCTCCAAAATTAGCATAGCGTGAGCGAGACCGTCCGGCACAAGGACACCTTGCGGTGCTCACGAGTTACTGAATCAACCTGTTCGCGACGGGGGACTGCAGTAACGACAAAGGAAGAGGGATCTCTGATCGGATCCTGATCCAAATCAAAACTACAATTTAAAACTTCAACCTCTTAAGTGATCGAGGCCCCGACGTGAGTCGGTCTCTCAAAGGTGAAAACCACCGGATTTCACAACGAGGATTTTATAAAGCGGACCTACTGAGAGTTCGCAAGACATTCACCGAGCCTGACGGCTCGGGAGTCAAAACATCGAGGCCCTCGCAGACGATCATCTGCTTGGGCCTCAGTTTTTTTGCATTTCCACTCATCAACCTATTACACAAACAACTTTTTGCGGAACAGGCGTCCTGCCTTTCGACTGCTTTCGCCATCCATGGCTGCAGTCAGTCCGAAAAAGTTGTTTGTGTAATAGGTTGATGAGTGGAAATGGTCTGAGTGCGTTGAAAAGATGGGGAAATTACGTGTTTTTTCGGTGTTTTTCGATTCGGGCGTCGGGGTAGAGTGAGGATATGAAAGTCTTGATTGTGGGTGCGGGCGCTATTGGCGCGAGTTACGGTTGGATGTTGAAGCGCGCTGGCGCTGAGATTTCTTACCTCATTAAACCTAAACACCGCGCGAATTTGGAGAACGGTCTCCACATTTATGAGTATCAGCGCCGCGGAAAGCCTGTGCTTCACCACCACCTATCCGATTTTGGAATTTTGGATGATGTCACTCTCATTGGAAAAGTGGAGTTTGACTTCGTCTTACTGACTGTTGCCTCGCCCGCGCTTTCAGATGAAGTTTGGCTGAAGTCTCTGATCTCGAACCTCCATCCAAAGTCGACCTTGGTTACACTTCAGCCCGGACATCATGATCATGAGAAGATTTTGAATGCTGGGATGGATCCAAAGAAACTGGTTTGGGGTACGATTCCGATTCTGGCCTACCTCGCGCCTATGCCCGGCGAAAAACTGCCCGAGCCTGGGATTGCGTTTTGGATTCCTCCGTTTGCGAAATCTCCCTGGGGAGGAGCGGACGAATCTCGAACTCAAGAAATCGTCGAAATATTTTCGCGAGGAGGACTTCCAAGTTTTATCCAAAAACCTGGAAAAAAAGACCTGCTTATCGGGGAAACTCTTCTCCGGCTGCTCGTAACAGGCCTCGAG
>CAYOJT010000001.1:0-41450 GCA_964404365.1 uncultured Bacteriovoracaceae bacterium | reverse complement strand
CGTTTGTGATGCGGCTCATGAGACACTCCCCATTTTAGCGCATGATCGAAAAATTCCGAATCCCGGCGAATCGCTTGGCGCGAAACTCGTTTTCAGGCCCTGGTTTATTCGACTCGCTTGGCGGATCTTTTCACTGATTTCTCCTCTCGATACCGAGTCCTTCTTCCGAGTCCATTTCACCAAAGTTGAAAAGCAAATGCATGAGGGCGTCGATCAGATCATCGAGATGGGGAAGCGCTTTCGCCTTCCTACGACGAATCTGATGCTGCTTCGAAAGCGGTTACCGGGAAAAACCGCGAATTAAGGCTGAAGCTGGAACGGCTTAGGGTCAGGATACGATCTACTAAAACCCTTTCCGTCGATTTGCATGACTTCTCTCCAGTAAAATGTCTTTTTCACTCCATCAACTTCGATTTTCAAAAATGATTTGGATCGTTCGAGAAAGATGGGTTTCTTATACTCTACGATTTTTCCATCCGGCGCCCGAACCTTTATCAAATCGAAAGCTTCGTTAGATTTGACGGAAACCAAGTTTTTATAAACTGTTTCAGTCTCATTCATATAATAAAATTTCTCGGTGGATTTCGTCGCATTTAATCCACTTACACCAGGGTGTGTGGTCGGAGTCTCGCCGACCCACTTCTGGTAAGCTTGCTCCTGTTTAAAGGTAGTTTTATAAATTCCAGTTTCGGTTTTTATTTCAGCCATGACGGGTCCCGAGTTTACTGGAACATCGACGACCGTTAAGGGTGTGGTTGTATGCTTTTTTTCAGAATTAATTTTCACCGAACTTTCGGGGTTTGTTTTTTCCACCACAAGCTCAGGCTCTTTATCGAACGAAAAACGTTCGAGTTTGAATTCTTTACTCTCAAATTTTCCAGGAGCGTAAGGGATCTCCTTCGCCGTCATGATCTGATACTCATCCAAAACGATCGTATTTCGCGGATCATTACCAATTCGAACACGGACAATACCCTTTGATTTATCGTAGCCGACGATGTGGGCTGTTTCCCATGAGCCCCCGTTTCCATACTGGAAGGAAATTTTCATATCTCGCGTAATTTTTCCCTGATTGTACGCATCCCGAAATGCCGTCACTCGCTCGGGTTGAGTCTCCGTCTTTAGGATATTTGTTCCGCCCAGGTACTTTTTATTTCCTGAGAAATCCACTTTTCCGATGCCTTCGGTATTTCCGTAGGCGCGATCGCGGGTCTGAGTTGTGATGCGGGATTGACCGGTAGATGGACGGACGAAGTTTTGGGTATTTTTTCCGTCGACGCCCACCTCTCTAGATATCTGTTGGCGTAATTTTTCCTGTCTAAGATAAAGCTCCTTGAGCTCCTTCGAATTCACTGGGGTTTCACTAAAAATCTGGAATTCAATCTTGTTCTCAACTGCTTTCAGTTCCGCGAAGAGCTCTCGCTCTTTGATCGCACGGCTGTAGAGATTCTCGAAACTTTTCCCCACTTCTTCTTTTACCTGCTGTTCGATTGCAGTCCGTGCCGGCCCAGTGAGATCATCGGTGAGTAGCTCACATGATTTACACGGAACATCCGCAGTTACCCATTTTCCATTTACTTTAGCCTCAACGGTCACCCCATACTGCGATGGCGTAATAATCGCCGTTTCTGTGCTGAGTCCGGACTTAATCTTTGTAAACTCTTGGACAAAGCTAATGATATTTTCATTCATCTCAGTCGCAGTCGCTCCCGCTTGTTTACTCCTTCGGGCTGCCGCATTCAGGCGTCCATTATCCTTTACAAGTTCTGTAAGGTCGGACTTGGTTAAGACACTTTTTTCATCGAGTTTCGAAAATATTTTCGAACGTGCACTTCGCATATCTGCGGTAGCGAACTCTTCCCACACCTGGCGATGATAGTTGTAGTATTCATGCATGACCAAACGGTCTTCGTAGCCAGAAACTGACATGCCTTCAAAAATAATCTGGAGATCGTCACTGACACCCGCTTTATTGTACAAAAGATAATGGCGGTATTCGTGCTTGATGATTGGGCCCGCATCACCCGTTCTCAAGTATTCTTCAAAAACTTGTTTGCTGAATGTAGCTTCTTTCACCTTTCCTATTTGTGAGAAATCACCGAGCTCTTTGATTCCGAAGTCATCAAGTCGAAAAATTACATCAACTCCAGGTGCATTTGAGCCCGCACGTTGTTGAGCACGTCTCAAATAGTTAACGAGATGATTCGTAGTGACGTTCGACTCTGACAACAACGCTGGATCAAGCATCAAAGCGTCATACTTGCGTGTGACAATTTCACCCTGCACCTCGACCTCACGTTCTAGAACCACCTTCTTAGTTTTAAGTCCAATTTTTTCTAACTCTTCTTGAAGGCCGACAACACCTTTGGTCTTAAGAATCTCGTCGAACTCTCCAGGTTTAAAGAGATCTCGCTGTAGCCCAGGACCAAACTCGGTCCGCGTCCCGGTCACTGGCTTCCGTTTGGTCCCAGTGACAACCACTCCATCCAGTTCTTTTACAGTCGGTTTTTCAACAATAACTTTCGCTTCTTCTTTAATCCGGCGCGCGAGAAGTAACTCTACTTCTTTATCCGCGAACCCGGCATCCTTGAGGACGGTTTTCGCGCTTTCGATGTCGACTTGGGCCGCTTTATAGAGTGCCTTACCCTGACTCTTAGAGACCGTCTTTCCACCACCGAGGACAACCTCAGCATCTGTGGTTAATACCTCGGTGTAGATTTTTTCAGGCGGCGAACGGAGTAGATTTTCCGCTTCGGCGAGGGCCTCGCTCGTCGTTTTACCGCTCTTGATCGCTTTCATGACGATCGAATTTAAATCTAAAACGGTAAACCCGTAACCGATCACGGCCATCGTTTGAAGCGATTGGTAGCGTTCATATTCCTTTTGACTGAAGTTCCTGAGATAAGGATCGAAATCCTGCGCGATCGACCAAGTCCTGTAATTCGCCGCATTCGTGTATGCGATATTCGAGTGAATCAGAGATCCTGTAGCCGAAGCTACACCGATGGTTGCGTTCACAGCGAGACCGGCCATCGAGAGTGGCGAAAGGGTACCTAAAGACAAGACCGTCAAACCCACCGTACCCCAAAGAATCGCATCATCTAAATAGGCGTCAGCAAGATCCTGGTCGCTGACCACCTGAATGAGATCGCACGCAAACTTCGAGGCCTGCCCGGGCGATGAGGAAAGCATGACTGCCTCGCCAAATGGGTGCGGTGAGATTTTAAGAAGTGTTATTAAGTCTTCGTTGAAAGTCTTGAGGGAGTAGTCGTTAGGGTGAACGTTGTCGTTCAACTTTTTTGTAAATTTATTGCCGGCCTCTACTGCCTCTGCTTCCGCTTTTACGATAAGTTCTGCATCTTCCTTCTCGGAACCGGGAGTACACTTAAGGCGCGTGTTTCCGGCATTATTTCCATCCAACCAAGTCATCGCCTTAGTCAGCATGAGTTTTCCCGTTTGAGAGGAATTGATAACGGTACTGAGAACTTTCCGGCGCTCGCGATCGAGTCTAAGCTTCACGGGCGCTTGTGCATTTTCCGCATTCGAAAACTGCGTGTTGTGGAGTCCGCCTCGCGGTTCTTTTCCACCGTTCCCACTTAAATAGGCAGCACGCATCTGCTTTTGGTATTCGGTGTCGAAGACATAATTCAGTGCTTTTAATTCACCACACAGCTGCGCAGCAGCATCACGACTCGCATAGGGCGCAGCGGATCCGCTGTAAATCTCAGAGCGCATCGTGTTTTTGAGTTTCGTGCGTAAGTCCTGATCGATCGCACGACTCAGACTACAATGATTGCATTGCTTCGAAACCTCTTCATCGACGCGCTTGTCGATGAGGGAGGCGATTTCGTCTTGAGATTTTCCAAGGTATTTATCCGAAAATTGAATTTCGTTCACGAGTTCGCTCTTCAGACCGGAAAGCATCGCGCGCTTATAAGCGTTTCCACGAAACTCCGCCATCATGGCGACCGCAGCGAGATCTTCCGGCGTCTTTAAATCCGGTCTCTTCGTTTTTACTTCATCAAGCGTAGGCGCAAACGGATCGCCAGAGCGCGCACTACTCGCGAAGTAGGTGCCCAGATCCGAGATACCGATGAGCTGTTCAATATTCTTTCCGAATGCGAATCCGGGCATCCAAGCGGAATACTCCTTGGGTTTTGAAGGTTCCTTTAGCTCTTTCGAGCTCTTGCCGCTCTTGCCTTTCTTCTGACCTTGCTTTGCAGCCCAGCTTAAGTGGAGATTATTTTCCCAACCAAATCCTTCACGACAGCCGCACACGGAACAGGTGCCTTCCATAAGAGCCGCGCCCAAGTTCCTTTTGTAGTCCTTACATTTTCCAAGCGTCTTTTCGACGTCCAGTTGTGAAATCAGCAAATTGAACTCGGAAACGAGTTCACCCAAATCCGGATCTTTAATCCGTTTACCATCGCTCGTTTTGTTCCAGCCCTTCATCAGATCAGGGTGAGTTGCGAACTCACGATAAAGATCTTCGGGGGATTTAAGATCTAAGTTCTTGGCCACTCTTTCGCGAATAAACTCAAACGCCTTCTGAGCGACTGCCTTTTTCTGGTCGACGGTGACTTTCGGATTCATACGCGCAAAACGAACCGCGTAAGTTAAACCAGAACTCGTCATGGGAACTTTCGGAGCTGGAGAAGGAGTACCTCCCCCACCACTCGCAACTGCGCCACTCACCTGTGTGAGCACAAGTGCAAGTGACACGACCCCATCTACGAAACGAATTCGCATGAGTTCTCTTCGGCGAAAGTGCGGACGAACTGCACGAAATCAAAGGAAGAACTTCTATTTTATGCGGCGCGAAATTTTAAATTTTATCCTTCACTGAGCACCGCCAAAATCCCGACACGTTTCCTTGCCTTTTGCCTCTCATTTGATACGTTAAATCCAACCAGACTTGTATTCTTTGAGGGGCCATATAGATGCGCGTTAAGCGGTTGGAAGTACAAGGTTTTAAATCATTCAAAGACAAAACAGTGATCCACTTCGATCACGATATTACGGGGATTGTCGGACCCAACGGGTGCGGTAAGTCTAATATCGTCGACGCGTTCTTTTGGGTCATGGGTGAACAGTCTCATAAACACATCCGCGCAGGCGGCTCGGCCGACCTCATTTTCAATGGCTCCTCCAAGTACCAACCCCTCGCTCTCGCTGAAGCGACTCTCGTCATGGAGACCGACGCTCCAGACACCGAAAACGCACCTGCTGGCGCGACCGTAAAAGACGTTCCGATTCACTTAAGAGCAAAAGAAGTTTCCGTCACCCGCCGCGTGTACCGCACAGGCGAAGGCGAATACCTCATCAATGGTGTTCCCGCTCGCTTGAAAGACATTCATGAACTTTTCTTGGATACCGGGGTCGGCGCAAAAGGCTACTCCATCATTGCCCAGGGCGAGATCCAGAAAATCGTTAACGCTAAACCCGAAGATCGCCGCACACTGATCGAAGAAGCGGCTGGTATTGCGAAATATAAAAAGCGTAAACAGGAATCTCTCAGAAAATTAGAAAGCGCGACGGCAAACCTCGCACGCCTCAACGACGTGATCGCCGAAATCGAACGCTCCGTGAACTCTCTCGAGCGTCAGGCGCATAAAGCCGCTCAGTACAAAACCTTCAAAGCCGAACTCCTCGATAAAGAAATGACTTGGGGACGAAGGAAAAATAAGGTTTTGCGCGAAAAACTAGAAAGCGCTCGTTCTCAGCGTGAAACATTAGAACAAGAAATCGCAGGTCTCCGCGCAGAGCTTTCCACCGCGGAACTTTCGATCGAATCTGACCGTATCGAGCAACTCACACTCTCGAAACAGGCTGAAGACTATCAAAACGCGATCAACGAAATGTCGGGCGAGCTGACTCGCACTCAGTCGGCTCTCGATCTTTCGAAGCGCCGCCAGCTCGACCTTCAAACTCAGGTGGAAACCTTCGAGTCCGAGCGTGTAGATCTTCGCGCTGCGATCGAAAATGAGAAGTCGAAGATTTCGAGTCTTGAATCTGAGAGCGCAAGCGCGAGCTCTGACTTCGAGGCAGCAAAAGAACGCGCCTCCCTTAAAGAAGAAGCGCTTCGTTCCGTTCGCTCTGAAACCGAATCGGCACGTAAATCGGTCGATACTTTGAAGCGCGAACTCATGGCGTCTATTGCTCGCGATTCCGACTTAAATTCACGCGCGGCCGGTCTCGCATCCAAAGCCGAGTCCGCACATGCTCAAGTCGAGCGCTTGAATCAACAGATCATTTCTCTTCAAGAGAAAGTCGCGCTTGTCGCACAAGAAGCGGAACGCGCCCAAAGCGCATTCGCTGCGGCTTCGTCGAAGAAATCTTCACTTCAATCGGAGTGCAAAGAGCTCTCGGCCACTTTTGAAAGCAAAGACCAAGAAACGAAAGCTGAAAAGCGCGCCTTCGAAGAATCCTCACACGAACTTCTGAAAATGAAGTCACGTCTTTCCTCTCTCGAAGAACTCGACGCTGCATTCGAAGGATTCGGCGATGGACCTAAATCCGTACTGGATTGGGCAAAAAACAATGGCCGCGATGGCAGCCTAAAAGCCCTTGCAGATGGACTCGATATTCAAGCGGGTTTCGAGAAAGCCGTAGAAGGTTGGTTGGAAGGGAAACTCGAAAACCTGACCTCGGACGACGCTGCATTTGCTCTTGAAGCTCTCCGCGAACTGTCAAACGGCGGACAAGGTCGCGCGACGATCTACGTCAGCTCGAACACGCTGGGCGCCATGGACGCATCGAGCGCGAAATCAAAACTCGCCGCTTCGGGTTTCTCTGTCGTCGGAACGCTTTCCGATTTCGTTCAGGTAAACGACAAGCTCGGTTCCTCGGGGCGCTCAGCTGCGATGAGCCTCCTCTCGAACGCGCTTGTGGTTGAAAACTTCGACGCGATCCCGAGCCTCATCCAAAACGGCGGAATTCAGTCTCTCGGCGGATTCTCCATCGTTTCGAAAAACGGCGAAGTTTTCGCTCAAGATGGGTCGCTGAAAGGCGGCGCAACTCAATCCGACAACTCTGCTTCCCTCCTCGGTCGCAAACGCGTGATCGCAGAGATGAAAGCGCTTGTAGAAAAAGCTGAAATCGCGAACAAAGAACATGAAACTCTCGTTCAAAATCTCTCTTCTCAACTCGAGATGATGGATGCGAACCTTTCGGCTCTTAAAATCGAACTCCATGCGGCTGAAATCCTCTCCGCAACCTGCGAGCGCGACGTTCAAACAACCGCGCGCTCATTGAATGAAGCGAAATCTGCGCTCGAACTCGAAGAGTACGAACTCGCAGAGATGAAGTCCGAAGAAGAAAACTCCATCCATGAGCGTCAGTCGACTCTTGAACAACTTTCCGCGCTTCAAACCGCGAAGGCCGAACTTGAGTCTAAAATTCGCTCCTCTGAACAAGACCTCGCGCAACTCGAGATGTCGCTCCGCGGAATGGAAGAAGAATTTAACGCTCTTAAAATAACGGAAGCGGGCTTAAAAGAGCGCGCAGGTTCGATTCACCGCGAACTTGAAGCGGGAATGAACCTCATTCGCGATCGTGAGCGTCGCCTCTCGGATGTCGAGCGCCAGTTAGAGCGTGCTCGCGCTGAAAACGAAGAACATTCCGGTGGAGACAGCGAATTCGTTGTTCGCATCGAAGAACTCACCCGCGCGCTTTCAGAAAAACGTGAAGCATTCGCAGGAATGCGCGACCGTCTTGAGACCGTTTCTGCAAAAGTAAACGGCGCGATGGATCGAATTAAAGAACTTCACTCGGCTGGCGATGAAAAGACGGCCGCGGCAACTCAGTTCTCGCTCGATATCGAGCGCATGACCGCAGAACTTTCTCACCTCCTCCAGAACCTGGAAGAGAAATACGGCCCAGGCTGCTTGGACGCTCCTTCCGTTTCTCCAATTCAAGAAGAGATGAACGATCCGGTCGTTACTCACGAAATGTCTGCGGAAGAGGAGAAGATCCTAGCGGAAGAAGTTGAACGCCTTCGTGAAAAAATCAGACGTTTGGGTGATGTAAACCCAACCGCTGTCGAAGAATACGACGAGAAGAAAAAGCGTTTCGATTACCTCATGAGCGAGAAAAACGACCTTCTGAAGTCCATGGATGACCTCAATCAAGCGATTGAGCACATCAACAAGACTTCGGTCGAACGTTTCCAAAAAGCTTTCGAAGCGATCGCAGATCGTTTCGAGCGCCTCTTCCCAATCATTTTTGGTGGCGGTCAGGCGAAACTTTCGCTCGTTTATCCAGAAGGTGTGACCGACATTTTAGAAGCGGGAGTCGACATCCTCGCTCAGCCTCCAGGGAAAAAGATCGTCAATATCGGTCTTCTCTCCGGGGGAGAGAAAGCTCTCACCGCCGTATCGCTCATTTTCGCGATCTTCATGGTGAAGCCATCTCCGTTCTGTATTCTGGACGAGGTCGATGCGCCGCTTGACGACGCAAACATCGGGAAATTCAACGCGCTCCTTCGTGAGATGTCGACGAAGTCCCAATTCATCATCATCACGCACAACAAGAAAACGATGGAACTGAACGACACGCTCTACGGCGTGACGATGGAAGAACCGGGCGTGTCGAAGATGGTTTCGATCGAATTACACTAAGAGATCAACGATCGCGGATCCGAGTCGCTTCGTAACTTACGGAAGTTCCAAGTTCGAGGTAGGTCGTAGATTCACAAAGGGCGAGGAGCACGTCCTTCTTCGTTTCGCGATTTGAAAACCAACCTTTATAGCATGCATTGGAGACCATTTCGCCCGACAGAGTGAAGGTCTGGTGGGTTTCGATGTGTTTGCTATAGCGCTTTTTCAGCGACAGTTTTTCAAAACAATCGGAGAGCACCTTTTGATCGTCACTGTGGGTAGCGACCTCTTTGCAGGCATCGGCGTAGACTGCGCTCGCAATGAAACTGACCAACAACGCTGAAATTTTTAAGTAGTTACGCATAATTGTGACGTGCTTTCGCAAGTCCTACGCCAGCGCAGCCCCAGTGAACTAGACTATATGATGATTGAGATAAGTGAACTGACTGAAGTTTTGACGAGTGTAGAATCAATGAACTTCGTCTAAATCAAAAACACGATCAGAGGGAGTGCGATCAATGTACTTAAATCCGCCGTGGTCCCGGTAGTACAGGCGCGCGGTACCTTCAAAAACAAGCATGTGCCGAGAACTTAAAATCAGGGCCGCAGCCCCTTCGTCGACCCCAAGTCCATTGGGTTCGGAAGTCTTTTTCATCGCCGCTATGAGGCGTTTATCTCGATTCCGCTTTAAAAAATGCTGATCAACCACGAACCCTGCCCGCATGAGTCCTACACCGGTTCGAACTTCAACCGCCTCAGGTTCCTCTGATCCGGGAATGACTTCGCGCTCAATCATCCAATCCGACTGAATAGCAGTGCCTGCACTCGTTCCCGCCACTGGAACTCCTGATTTGAACGCGGACCTCAAAGTCCTCAATAAATGAGGTTCAGAATCGAAAACATTCATGATGCGAGATTGATCTCCACCTGAGAAAAAAATCGCCGAAGCTTGACTCAATTTCTTGAGCATCGCCGAGGGATTCGATTTCACTTCAGATGCGGTCGGAGAACATTCAATCGAACCGGTCGTAATTTCCGCCGCCTCGCTTTTAAAGGCTTCACAGGTTTCCTCCGGGTAAGCGGTTGCCCAAGTAATAAAAAGAACCCTTTTCGATCCCTGATCTGCTTCTTTGAAAAATGAAGAAAGTGCGATTTTTGGCTTCGGACCCCCGCCGAAGAGGTAAAGTTTTGTCGGTGCCGCCGCTTGGGCGCTCAAAGAGACTGAAAAAACAGCCACGATTCTAGCTAGTTTCCGAATGGTTTCGAATTGAGCCCTATTCCGCATAAAAATAGCTTTAACCCGCGATTTCTTCCCCGGAAACGCCTTTCACGCTAAACTGTCTCAGATGACAACACGACGAATCCTACCCATGACTTACTGCCTAAAAATCGCACTCTTGCTTCCGCTATCTGCGCTCGCGGCTACCCCGTCCGCTCCCACTGCGACCGTCATCCCAAGCGAACTTAAGAAAATTGAAGCAAAGTACGCCGCCTCAAAAACACTCGAAGCGAAATTCTCTCAAACCCAGGAAATTAAACTTACGGGTGCTAAAAAGGAATCTAGTGGTGTCGTCACTCTACAAATTCCAAGTCACTTTCGTTGGGAAACCCTCTCGCCTGATAAGAATCTTTTAGTGAGCGATGGCGTGAAATTCTGGTTTTATACGCCGCCTTTTGCGGATGGCGAACGGGGCCAGGTCATCGAGAAAAAAACTTCGGACATTCAGTCGGAACTCGCGTCCATTTTGCTGACCGGGAATTTTTCGCGGATCAAAAACGTGAAAATCAAAAAGAAGGCGAAGAATATATTCACTCTCATTCCGGGAGCTGGTGTCGCTGGATCCGTGAAATTAGCTGAAATTGAAATTTCGAAAAAGAATGCTGTCATTGAGCGCGTTCTTTTAGAGCATGAAGGCGGGAATCGTGCAGAAGTTCGGTTGAAAGACGTAAAGCTGGGTGTCGCCGTTGAGCCCGGCCTCTTTAAATTCGTCACCCCTCCGGGCACTGATCAGATCAAAGAATAATAGAGGCGACTCAGAGTTGACGCGCCGCCTCATGTTCCCCGTATAATTCAGTAATTATTTCAATGGTTTATAACCATAACTCCCTCCGACTCTATCCTTGAGCTTCCCCGGCTCCTCATTTATACACGTCTCGTCAAATCAACTTAGTTTTAGGGCTCCGCGCCCGCTTTTTCAGGGGATCCAATCCGTATGCCTTCGTTCGACGTTTCATCAGAAATGAATTGGCAAGAACTCGACAACGCCATCAACCAGGCGACGAAAGAACTTCAAAGCCGATACGATTTCAAATCGATCAAAACCGAACTCAAGCTCGATCAAAAGGCTGCTACCCTGACGCTCTGGTGTAGCGAAGAAGGAAAGCTCGATGCTCTGAAAGACATTCTGCAAACTAAACTCATCAAACGCGGAATCTCGTTACTCTCATTCACCTATAAGGATCCGGAACCTGCGTTTGGAGGTAGCGTCAGACAGCTCGTAACGATCATGGCGGGAGTCTCGAAAGAAAAAGGCAAAGAAATCATTGCCGCCCTCAAAGAATCTAAACTGAAAGTCCAAGCTCAAATTCAGGATGAACAGGTTCGTGTAACTGGAAAAAGTCGCGACGATCTGCAGGCAGCGATTGCGCTCCTGAAATCCAAAGAAGACCAAATCAAAGTGCCTATGCAATACGGAAACTTCCGGGATTAATCGAGAACTTCATGAATAACACCACTGTGTCCTCATCAGAAAAAGCAAAGTCCTCGGTTTACTTCGTCTCGCTGGGCTGCCCAAAAAACCTAGTCGACTCGCAAGTCATGCTCGGAATGCTCGAAAAGGGTCGCTACTCCATCGTCAACGAACCGAAAGACGCTGAAGTCATCATCGTAAACACTTGCTCCTTCATCGAAGCCTCGAAAGAAGAGTCGATCGACACAATACTCGAGATGGCGAATCAAAAGATCGAGGGAAACTGCAAAGTTCTCGTCGCATCGGGCTGTCTCCCGCAGCGCTATCACAAACAGCTTGAAACCGAGATGCCTGAAGTCGACCTCTTTATCGGCACGGGCCAGTACCACCGAATCACGGAATTACTGAACGCGAACGAAAAAGCGCGTGAAATGGGGGCTCCGATGCCGAAGCGCTCTTACATTGATCAACCTGCCTTCATTCATTCGGACACCGACCCACGCGTTCACACGGGCCCAATGTACACCGGCTATTTGAAACTCTCTGAAGGGTGCAATCGCCGCTGCGCTTTTTGTATCATCCCAACACTTCGAGGTGATGTGCGCTCTCGCACCATTGCTTCGCTCGTTCAGGAAGCAACGGCAATGGCGGCACGTGGGGTGCGCGAATTAAACCTCGTCGCTCAAGACCTGACCCACTTCGGAATCGACGTTAAGTTCCAAGAAAATCTCGAAATGCTCCTCCCGGAGCTCTGTAAAATCGATGGGATCGAATGGATCCGTCTCCATTATGTTTATCCGGATCAATTTTCCGATGAACTCATCGATATTATCGCGCGTGAACCCAAAATCGTTAAATACGTCGATATGCCGATTCAGCACACGAACGATCGTGTTCTGCGTTCGATGAACCGACGACTCTCGAAAACGCGCCTCTTTTCTCTGATCGAAAAACTTCGCGAGAAGATTCCTGGAATCGTTTTGAGAACATCCATGATCGTCGGTTTCCCGGGCGAACAAGAGGAAGAATTCGAAGAAATGGTTCGCGATCTGGAGATGTTGAACCTCGACCACGTAGGTGTATTCCGCTATTCAAAAGAAGAAGACACTAAAGCCGGCGCGATGGATGGACAAATTCATCCCGCCACCAAACGCCGTCGCGCTAAGAAACTCATCGAAGTGCTCCAGAAACAGTCGATCGCAAGAAACGAAAAACTTATCGGCACTCGAATTTCTGTCATGGTTGAAGGACCAAGCGAAGAGTCCGAACTCCTCATCCAGGGACGAATGCCGACTCAGGCGCAAGAAATTGATGGACATGTCATCATCAATGACGTCGATGCTCTCGGAGACGCGAGCTCAACACTGAGACCAGGGGACCTTATTGAAGCAGAAGTCACTGAAGCGATGCCGCACGACGTGGTTGCAAAAGCCCTGAAGATCGTTTCACGCGCGAAGAGCATTCATGAGATCAGTTTCAAACCTGGTCTACGTGTTGAAACTCCGATTGAACGTCCTGCTACCGAAAAAGGCATGACTGCAGGTTAAACCTCATGAAAGACCTCACGATATCATCCGAAGAACTGCGCGAGATTTTGAAAACTCGACCGAAATCGATTTTTCTACTCGATGTGCGCGAGCCAGAAGAGTTTGCTGAAGAGCGAATCGAGGGCTGCACCCTCATTCCGCTCGATGAACTTATGACCCGCGCTCGAGAAGAAGTTCCTCAAGATCAAGAAATCATTGTCTACTGTGCGCATGGCGTAAGAAGCATGCATGCACTCATGGGGCTAAAATCCATGGGGTACGCTCGCGTCCGCTCACTCACCGGCGGAGTCGCTGATTTTTACGGTCATGACTAAGACGTTTTTCGATCAGGCTATTGAGGAATGCCACAACGAAGGCATTCCGCTTGCGGCTTGGGTCGACATTGATCTTGCGAATCAATCTCCCACTCCTCAACAAAACATTTCAGCCCACTTCGCGCGATATTCCGAATGGATAGCAAATGGAATGCACGGGGAAATGAAATACCTAGAACGCGGACTTGAACGCCGCGGAAACCCTAGACTGCTACTTCCTTCCGCTGAAAGTATCCTCTGTATAGCGATTCCCTATGCCCGAAATTCAGAGGTAGCGCTTGACCCGAACCGACCTCGTTTCGCGCGCTACATTAGCGGACCCGATTACCACGAGTTTCTGAAGGAAAAACTTGATCGTATCTTTGTAAAGTTAGAGCGCACCGTTTCGGGCCACACCCCAGCCCCACTCAAATGGAAAGTATGTGTGGATACGAGTGCGCTCCTCGAGCGCTCCTGGGCCGCGATAGCTGGTCTTGGGTGGATTGGAAAAAATACGCTCCTCATTCATCCGAAACTAGGCAGTTATCTTTTTTTAGGTTTTGTCCTGACAAATCTCAAATCCGAGAAGGCTCCGCATCTACTTCCTGACTACTGTGGGAAATGTGAGCGATGTATTTCCGGTTGCCCGACCCGTGCGATCACCGAAGCACACACGCTCGACTCAAGAAAATGCATTTCCTATCTCACACTCGAGAAACGTGGAGTCCTCGATCCCGTGACATCGCCTCAACCTGAAAAACTCGGTAATTGGGTTGCAGGTTGTGATGTCTGCCAGGAAGTATGTCCGTTCAATTTAAAGCCTCTCAAACTCGATGAAACCTGGCCCAGTGACCCGACGACTTCACTGCTCTCGATGAGTTACGATCAACTGAAGAAGATGACAGAAGAGGAATATGGCGCTCTAACGAAAGGCTCCGCGATCGAGCGAATTAAATACCCAGATTTTATGCGAAATCTTCAGCGCGCAGAAAAGAATCAGCTAAACTCTACGCCGTAAACGGCTACCGGATTTACGCGTGCATTCGGAAAAGTAAGATCCACTACCGTTTTTTGATTTTTATCGAGGTCCGTAATGAGTTCATACGAGCGGGGCAAGGAAATTTGAGTCGAAGACTTCCCATCATCTTCCGGATGGAAATCTCTACCCGCATTTACTGCGGGCACCCCGCCTCGGTTTAACGAAATATAAATGCGTGTGGGATCCATTGAGGCGGTTACTGTGCCTGCTACTAGATGAATCGAACCGGTTTCAGCCTCGATTCGAATTCGGGATTCGGGATCCATTGTTTGATAGACATGATCGCCGACCGACCAATGTCCGATAAATTCAACTTTCGCCTTCTGTTTCTCATTTTCGAGCTCTTCACCTACTCGAATGCGGTATGGACTCACGACCGACGACGAGAAGGGGGTGAATTCCTTACTTCTAAAAAAGGGAACACCGGGATTCGCTACGCGAATTTGTTTCTGAAGTTCCCCCTCCATCTGAGCGGACTCAGTCATTCCGGAAACAACGCTGATCACTTCACCCTCACAAATGAGAACCTGACTTGGGTATTCGGCACATCGAAATGCACGTGCAATTTGTCCCGTCGGATCAAAACACACCGGAATTTTCCCGATGTTGTAATGTTTCAATAAAATATTCCGCGTCGGAACGGGGCCCAGGATCGGATATGAACTCTGCAGGATGAGCGCGAACTTAATTCCAAGCTCCTCATAACGCGTTCGAAAAAGGTGCAGTAAATCAAGCGTACGCGAAAAAGACGGCCCCGTAGCACTCGAGATGAAGATGAGCCAGTTCCCCTTCTGTAAATCGTCGTTCAGCGGCTGTGGGTAAGGCTCTCCTTCGGGCGTTTCCGCACAAAACAAAAGTGGAGGGCTATTGTGCCAATGACCGGAAAACTCTTTTAATGCCGCTTCCAGAACTTCTTCCGGAGAGAGGAATTTATTTTTCTTGCTCACCGACGTCCTCCTTTGCCACTGCTGCCAGGACCGATAGGAATGCGACCCCTCCCGAAACGACCAGGGAAGTTTGGAGGGCCTTTACGAAGTCGCCCGTCTCTTCGTGTCTCCACGAGAAAAGTTTTGCGGCAAGGCCGGTTCCCGTCACAAGTCCTAAGTTTCGGATCGTCGCCATCATAGCCGAAGCGACACCGAGCTTGTCGTATGGAATCGAGCTCATGAGCGCCACGTTATTAGGCGACTGAAAGAGCCCGGATGAAAGTCCAGCGATACAAAGCGCCAGAATAATATAATATTCATGAGTCGCCTCGTTCAGGCCCCTTCCGAATAGGCCGCCCATAAAAAACAGACCAAATGTAGCTACCGATGCTCCAAGCACACTCAGAAATTTCGATCCCATGATGTCAGTTAGGTGGCCGCTGATCGGCGCTACCACAAACACTGTAAAGGGAATCACGCTCATCAGATATCCAGCATGTTCAGGTGAGTAGCCCATGACTTCTTCAAGGTAAAACGGAAGGAGGACCAGAAGCGCCGAGAATGATGCGAGACTTAAAAAGTTTGCAAGATTCGCGGCCCAGAACGTGCGGTAGCGAAAAAGGGAAAACTCCAGAATAGGCTCAGGAACTTGACGTTGGATCACGATGAAAACAAAAGTGAAAAACGAAAACAGTAATCCCACTGCAAGACGAGAAATCACGATCGGCTTGGATCCTGCGATCGTGAGCGTCGGTGGATCCACAAAAAGAATAAATGAGAGAAGAACTAAGATCAGAAGGAAAGCTCCACCAAAGTCGAAGGGACCTGGATTTTCTTTGCCTTTTGAGTCTTCTAAAACTTTTCTGGCGAAACTAAATCCCAATACTCCAATCGGTAAGTTCACTAAGAAGATGCTTCGCCAATCCAAGTTCGTGATCAGCGCACCTCCAATCGAAGGTCCTGAGACAAGTCCCGCGCTCACGACCATCGAGAGAACTCCAAGCGCCTTCCCTCGCCCCCGGAGTTGAAACGCGCTGGTAATGATAGCCGGACCATTGGACATCAACATCGAAGCGCCGAGTCCCTGAAAAATCCGCGAGATAATCAAAGTTGTCATCGACTGAGAGAGCCCACAAAAGAGCGAACCCAAGGTGAAAACCAGGAAGCCGTATTGGAAGACGGGTTTACGCCCGTAAAGATCAGAAACTCGCCCGAAAGGAAGAAGAGTGCACGTGATCGTGAGGAGATAAACGACGATGACCCACTTCACGGAACGCAAGTCTGTATGCAGAGCTTTCGTCAGCGTGGGGAGTGCAATGTTCACGATGCTCGAGTCTAACGTCGCCATGAATGTGCCGCAGGCGACAGTCGCGAGCACCCACCACTTTTTGGGCATAGGTTAGAGTCTAGCAAGGCGTCAAATCCGGTCAACAACGATGCCTTTGATCCCCTTCTTCTCGCACTCAAATGAGACGGAAATATGGAATTACGCGTTGCAAAATTTCTGATCAAATCCTGATCTGCAGACCCATCGACCAAGGGGGCATTCGTGTGCGATGAATGAACCTATATGGCATCCGAAAAAGACTTAAGTATCCTCGCCCAAGAGCTCCGAATCCCCATCATCGAAATGCTGACCGAAGCGAAGTCCGGACACCCGGGCGGAAGCTTATCCTGCATCGACCTTCTGACCGCACTCTGGTTTTCAGAAATGAAGGGCGTCGAATCTCCGAACATTACACCCGAGCGCGATCGTTTTGTGCTCTCAAAGGGCCACGGTGTACCCGCACTCTACGCGGTCCTTTGGAAAAAAGGATTTATCAGTTCCGAAGAGCTCATGACTCTTCGAAAAACAGGTTCTCGACTTCAGGGACACCCCGATCGAGTACGCATGCCGATCATGGAATCCTCCACCGGTTCCCTAGGACAGGGCTTGTCGGTCGCTCAAGGCTTAGCGATGGGCTTTAACCTCGATAAAAAACCGCATCGCGTTTTTTGTTTACTCGGCGATGGTGAAATTCAAGAAGGGCAGGTTTGGGAAGCCGCTCTTTCTTGTGCAAAATACAAACTTTCAAACCTCTGCGCGATCTTGGATGCGAACGGTGGCCAGATCGATGGTCCGGTTTCTCAGGTCATGCCGCTTGAACCTATCGCCGATAAGTGGCGCGCCTTCGGCTGGAATGTCATCGAAATCGATGGCCACAATATGAAAGAAATTTTGGGAGCACTCTCAAAGTTTAATGATGCGAAGAATTCTGGGAAGCCGACTTTTATCGTCGCACGTACGGTCAAAGGTAAAGGAGTTTCCTTTATGGAAAACAAAATTGAATGGCACGGAGTCACTCCGAAGGTCGATGAAAAAACCCGCGCAGTTGAGGAAATCAATAAAACCCTCTCCGCGATGAAAGGAGTCTGATTTATGTCAAAGTCTACACGTCAAGCGTTCGGTGAATCACTGGCTCAATGGGGCGAAAAACGAAAGGACATCGTCGTCCTCGACGCCGACCTTGCGAAATCTACTAAATCTGAAATTTTTGGAAAGAAATTTCCAGATCGCTTTTTCGAAATGGGCATTCAAGAAGCAAACATGATCGGAGCAGCATCCGGACTTGCGTTCACAGGAAAGATGCCTTTTCTCTGCAGCTTCGGCTGCTTTCTAACGGGTCGCTACGACACGATTCGTTTGTCAGTTGCTTATGCTCAGGCCAACGTTCGTTTGGTTGGAACACACGCCGGTGTGGGAATCGGTGATGACGGCCACTCCCAAATGGGGCTTGAAGACGTTTCGCTCATGCGTTCACTCCCTACGATGGGGGTTTTCCAACCCATGGATGCTCGCGAAACAGAGCTCGTCATGGATTATCTCGTCGAGAAGTGGCAAGGACCAGCTTACCTTCGCTTGACCCGTCAAAATCTACCCAACCTCATGCCTGCTGGCGCTAAATGGGAAGCCGGAAAAGTTTTGAAGCTCACTGATTTCGACCCAAGCGCGAAACGAAAGATCGTGGCATTCGCAACCGGAGCAGGAACTGCAGAAGCGATGAAAGCGCATGAGTTTTTGAAAAATTCGGGCCTCTCTATAGCGGTCTACAACGTTCACTCCCTCAAGCCTTTTGACGATGCAGGAGCTTGGAATGCGGTACAAGGCGCTGATCTTGTCATCACCGTCGAAGACCACTCCGTAATCGGCGGTCTCGGGACCTGCGTATCCGAAATGCTCTCCCAGCAAGCTACTCATCCAAAACTGATGAAGATTGGCGTTCAAGACCTGTTTGGTGAGAGCGGCGAACCTGAAGAGCTTTACGAAAAACACGGAATTTCGGGCCGCTCGATTGCTGAACAGTTAAAAAAGCGCTTTAATCTTTATTAATATGAAGGCGTGGCGAGTTCATAAGCATGGCGGTAACGAAGTATTAAAGTGGGAAGAAACCCCGACTCCAACGCCGGGACCCATGCAGGTACTCGTTAAAGTCGCAGCTGTCGGACTCAATCACCTTGATCTCTGGGTTCGAAAAGGCGTTCCGGGACATCAGTTTCCTCTCCCCCTCACACTCGGCACGGATTCCTCCGGAACCATTCACGAGTTCGGACCCGGCGCAGAAAAGGCGCTTAAGAAGTTGAAAGTTGGCTCTCGAGTTCTCGTGCAGCCCGGACTTTCCTGCGGTCGATGTGAAGCTTGCCTGGGCGGTTTCGATCCTCTCTGTCCGGAATACGGTATTTTGGGTGAAACCACGGACGGAAGCTGTGCCGAATTTATCGCCGTACCCGTCGCGAACATTCTTCCGATTCCGGATGACATGTCCTTTGAAGAGGCGGCTTCGATTGGAATTCCCTTTCTCACCGCATGGACGATGATTTTCCGAAAAACTCAGCTGAAGCCAGGCGAAACGGTTTTGATCCAGGCTGCAGGATCGAGCGTTTCCATCGCTGCAATTCAAATGGCAAAAATGATTGGAGCAACGGTCATCACCACTGCCGGGAGCGAAGAAAAGGAATTGAAAGCCATCGCACTCGGCGCCGATCACGTTATCCCCTACAAAATTCGGCCTTTTCGCGAAGAGTTGAAAAAAATTCTTAAAAACCTCGGGAAAAAAGGCTGCGAAGTCGTCATTGATCACGTGGGGTCAGATACGTTTATTGATAGCGTAAAGTCCCTTACCTGGGGCGGTCGACTTGCGTGCTGTGGCGCCACCTCTGGGAGCGAAATAAAACTCGATCTTAAGCTCCTCTTTTTTAAAAACCTAGCCCTCCACGGCGCTACCATGGGTTCAAAGGCTGATTTGATCAAAATTATAGGCCTCGTCCATGCGCGAAAGCTTCGCACTGTCGTCTACCAAATTCTCTCGATCTCGGATCTTCCGAAAGCACTCCAGCTCATCGAAGACCGTAAGGTATTCGGTAAAGTCGTCTTGAAAGTGAGCTAAGGAAACGATGTGGTTGTTTGGACACCTCGGTATCGGCTCTCAGATCGCAAAACCTTTGGGTCGGAAACTCCCCTGGAGCGCTATCCTTCTCGGAACGGTACTTCCCGATTTGATCGATAAGCCCCTTTATTATCTGCACAAGTTTTACGTGGGTGAAGCCGGCCTCATTTCCTGCTCTCGCACCTTCGGCCATACTGCGCTCATCGTGATTTTTGTTTCTGCCGTAGCGTGGATCAGTCGATCCCGAGCCGTTGCAGGACTCACTCTTGGAATGGCGACTCACCTTGTTTTGGATGGAGTTCAAGACGCTCTCATGGGCATCCCGACACGGGAGTCGTCGTCATTTTTGGCAGCCCTCTATCCGTTCACAGGACATTTCGCTGAGATGCCGTTTCACAATTTCGGTGAGCACCTCGAAAGTGGGAGCACTCCCATTGTCTTTATCGCCGAGATCGTCGGCGCATTTCTATTAGTTCGTGAATGGAGACGAAGACGCTACGGGCTTCAGAAAAAATACTTCGCGTCGAAAAAAACAGCGTTGTAGGGCGCTAACGATCCGAACGGACGATTCGGATTTCCTCCGTATAAATCAGCTCCCAAGGTCAGCTTTAAGTTCTCAACTTTCGTCCAGGAAAACTGCGGGCGGAATAAATAATCGGATCCATCGAGATTACCGACCCAGTTCAGATCTCCTGACCAAATATTTTTTGGCTCAGTGTAACCTACTCGGAAAGTCATCCCGGGCCGAGTTTGTTTTTGAAAATTGAGGATGAGCGCATTCGCAGCCGCAACTTGGCGTGTAATCAGAGTTTCTTGTACGCTTGATCCACTGTACGCTTCGGCGCTCGCAAACTTCGGGTGATGCCGCACCAAAAACTGCAAGTTAACTCGAAAATCATCGTAGAATGGTCGCTCTGCTCCGACAACTAAGTCCAGATGATTCGGCTGCGTCACGCCTTGATTCTTATATCCGAGCGGTCCGTACTCCGACATGGTGTAGGCGCCCTCGAATCGAAACACATAGGCGTCGAGCGTTGTCGAAAAATCCCCACCGATCGCCCTGATCAAAATATTTTTCGCGCGTACTGTTGTGCCGCCCTCATAGAAGAACTGTGGAAATTTTTCGTGCCCATCAAAGTAACTCAGTGAAAAATCAAACCGTGTTCCAAGGTAGGAAAACTTGATCGCGCCCTGGGTATTTCCGTGTCCGATTTTTGGAGAATCGCGATCCATCAAGAGAGTCACTCCACTCGGAATGGAGCTTGAAGGAATGAGCATCTGGTTCTTTGAATAATTTCCCTGCAAAACGGCTTCAAAAAGATACGGGGAGTTTCCTTGGTTCGGGGTGAACGAGAGATGAGCCCCGAATGCCCCAACTCTCCGCGCTTCGTCTTCTGGATTGAGGAGCGTATAGTCTTTCCCGGTTAAGTAGTCTGTCGGATTAACCCCGTCCGATTTTCCCCATGGAATCATCTCCTGGCCCACTCGAATCTGAGCACCCGCGGTGGGCTCCCAGCTCAGATAACCCTCCCTCACACGGAATCTAACGTCAGTCGTGTTCGGCTCCTGAATAGATTTGAAGAGGACATCCGTTTGGGTCATCCCTTTCAAACTGAATGTGTTTTGAAAGGTATAGTCCGCTCCCAGCCACGCGGAGACCGAACTCTGATTGAAATCGCCAGAGCGAGTGCCATTTACGCCAAAGTATTGGTCGGTGTAGACACGCCCAGAGATCCAATCTGGTTTTTGAACTTGTGCCGCGCTTGCGGCTGAAGAGTATACAGCGAAAAATAGGACGAAAAACCGCAATAATCCGCCCTTTTTCATCTCACTTTTCTTTCATCATGTTTTGTTGGGTAAAGGTTGCATCGGGAATTCCGGCATTCACCTTTACTTGCGAAAAGAGAATGGAAGTCGAGGAATCCGTTTTCACATTCTTCATATAAATCGAGAGCGCCATCCACTTATTGTTTTTAGCATCGACTTTTTCGATCTTCTCGGCCGTAAGCTGTTTGAGAGGTTTTCCCTCGAGATCGGCGTACTCCGCGTAGGTGACCATGAAGTTGTCTTTTCGAACCCACATCTTACTTTTCGAATAGCCGGTTCGGGTTTTTACATCTTCGTTGGATGGAATGGCATCTACAACGTAACAATCCTGATTTTTCGCATCACTACTTCTACACTTTTCTGTTTTCGACAAAGTGTACTGGTAATCATCGACGTGCGGAGTCGCCATGTCGGAGTAACTCAAATCGGAATTCATGAAGGAGCCACTTTGTTGTTGAGACTCGACTCGGCGCACTTTTTTAAAGTTGGGGAGATACAAAAATACGTCGTTTTTCCCACCGGCATTTTCCAGGAATAGAATCGCCTCATTTTTCACTTCAGCAGGTTTTTTGAAACGGGTCAGGGTCGAAAAATAAACCTGATTACCTTGAAGTTTCCTCCACCACTGAAACTCTTTAGTTTTTTCTGACTTACTTCCACCGTCCATCGAGATAGTGACGAGCTTTGCGGCCGCGGACTGATCCGTAAACTTTCGCGCTTCTTCGTGTTTCTCCATGATCTGACGAGCAGTAAGGTCCGCTGCGGCGCTCGCGGAAAAAATGCAAAACAACGAGATGAGAAAAAATTTTGGTCGATTCATAATTTACTCGGCTTTTGTATATCCGATCGCTTTTGCAAAAATCCAAAGCGGTCCAATCAGCGTGTGGGTCAGGTTTTTATAGAATGCCGGCGAATTCTTTTCGTAATGCAGATGTCCGAGGTATTGAATCGGCCAACCGACGACCTGGAGACCAATCAAAACAGGTAATGGAAGCGCGCGGCTAATGAAGTAGCAGCCCATCAGGACGATGAAGAACGAAATGGCGATTTTCCAATCCAAATACAGATAAAAACCCATCCCCATCAAAACGAGGACGAATCCCAGATCTGGACGAATCAACCCTGCTTCAAACGAGGAGTTTCCAAAGGTCACCATTGATGCGAGACCAATCAGGGACACAACGATCATGGGGATGCCCAAGTAGTGACAGGCAACATTCCCAGATGTGCTATGGTATTCGGCATAATCTGTAAAATATGAGGCTAATTTACGTGTCATCATGACCTCATCTTGCCGAATGGGTGGGGCCGTGTCACCATGAAATCAATGGCAAACGAACCCTTGAAATTCAAAGCTGGCGAGCCGATTTTTCGCGAGGGCGACCACGCCAAATCAATGTACCTCGTCAAAATGGGCAAGGTATCAATTCGACGCTCGATCGTCACGGGCGGTCAGATCGAGATCAATCAAATCGGTACGAATCAGATCGTCGGGGAGCTTGCTTTTTTCGATCGCAAACCCCGTTCGGCTGATGCTGTCGCCCTCACCTCAGTTGAGCTAGTCGAAATTCCATTTTCTGCGATTGAACCGATGTTTAAACCCGCTCCGGACTATATGAAGAAGATTATGACGGCGCTCGCGCTCCGTCTGCGCGATGCGAATGACGTGATCCATGAACTAAAGATAAGATTAGGCGATACCGCGAGCGAAATTCAAAGTTTGGATCCCCAGGATGATTTGGCAAAGACTCTCGAAGTTTTAGCGATGACTAATGTGGAAGCCGAGAAAAAATCTTGATTCACTTAGGACTTAAATTCTAACTGCCTGATCGCTTCGTAAACACAGATCGAAACGGCATTCGACAAGTTTAATGACCTAATTCGAGCGTCAAACATCGGAATTCTTAAAAAATCCTTTGCGTGTTTATTTTGTACCCAGTCCGGAATACCCGTCGTCTCTTTTCCAAAAATCAAATACGTACCGGGCTCGAAGTCATGTTCATAGATCGTTTTTCCGGCGCGAGTTTCAATAAAAACTCGGGGTGCAGTCTCCGGAAGTTTTTCTAGGAACTCTTCAATACTCTTATGCTCAATGACCTTGAGATGCTCCCAATAATCAAGCCCAGCGCGCCTCAGCGCGGACTCCGTAATCGTAAATCCAAGCGGATAGACGAGATGAAGGGTCGCTCCGATTCCTAAACAAAGACGGCCGATCGTACCCGTATTCTGGGGAATCTCGGGTTCGAATAATACGACGTGAAGTCCAGTTGACATGAAATTAAGGACGAAGCGTATTCATCATGCGCGGATAAGGAATGGTCTCGCGAACATGAGGAACACCGGTCATCCAAGCGACCGTTCGCTCAAGTCCCAAACCAAATCCAGAGTGCGGCACCGATCCGTAACGTCGCAGATCGAGGTACCACTGATAGTCGGCTTCATTCAGTTCATGTTCTTTAATCCGACGTTGGAGCACTTCGACGTTTTCTTCGCGCTGTCCGCCACCGATAATTTCGCCGTATCCGTCTGGCGCGATCAGATCACAGCCAAACGCGTATTTTCCGGTTGTCGTCGAAGCGGGACCAAAGATCGAGTCGGACTGTTTAAAATAGAACGCTTTAATCTGAGAAGGCATATGGTGAACAAAAACGGGTTTACCGAATTCTTCGCCGAGGGCTGTTTCGTGAGGGGCGCCGAAGTCTTCGCCCCAAGGAATCCCAACACCCTTTTTCTCGAGAATCTTGAGAGCCTCATCGTAAGAAATGCGTGGATACGGTAGGCCACGGAGCACTTCAAGCTTTGAGAGATCGCGCTCGAGGATCGTAAGCTCCTTTTTGCGGTTATCTAAGACTGAACCCGCGATGTGCGCGATCAACCCTTCACCGAGCTTCATATTGTCTTCTAAGTCTGCGTACGCCACTTCCGGTTCCATCATCCAGAACTCGGTCAGATGTTTCCGTGTGGCAGACTTCTCAGCGCGAAACGTAGGGCCGAAAGTGTAGATTTTTCCAAACGCCATCGCGCCTGTTTCGCCGTAGAGCTGACCCGACTGAGTGAGAAACGCTTCTTCTTCCTCAAAATAAGGAGTGTGAAAAAGCGTCGAAGTTCCTTCACAAGAGTTCGGAGTTAAAATCGGCGCGTCGAAACGGATGAATCCCTGTTTATCGAAATATTCACCGATCGCACGAATAATCTCAGCGCGAACTCGAAGAGCCGCCCATTGTTTTTGGGAGCGAATCCAGAGGTGGCGATGTTGCATCAGAAATTCAACACCATGCTCTTTTGGGGAAATCGGATAAGGCTCGGCGATCTGAACGATTTTGAGCGACTCAACGCCCATTTCGAACATGTTCGGATCACGCTGCTGCCGACGAATTTTTCCCGTCACTTCGACTGAAGACTCCTGAGTGACTTTCTCGAAATCATCAAACGCCTGGTCGGTGCACTCGCCTTTAAAGAAAACACCTTGGAGCAAACCCGTTCCATCTCGCATCGAGAGGAACTTGATTTTCCCGGAGCTTCGTTTGTTGTTCACCCAACCCTTCATCGTGACGGTTTGGCCTTCAAATTTTGAGGCGTTTTCGATGAAAAAACGATCGTGTCCACCGATCATAGTCTACTCCTTCGGATTCATCAGGCAGCGCGTGCCCGCTTGAAATCAATAATTCTCGATGAATTTCGCAACCGCGCGAACGTGCATGCCGCTTCCACCCTTTTTCGGATAGTACGGAACGTGTCCCATTCCATAAGCGGTGGCCGCAATGTCGAGGTGCGCCCAAGACTGACCCTTACGAATGAATTGTTTTAAGAAAATCCCGCCACGAATGGTGCCCCCGGTACCGTCGTTAGCGGAGTTTTTCATGTCGGCGCAGTCTGTCTTCAGGTCTTCAAAGTACTCGTCATAGAGTGGAAGTTGCCACATGCGCTCATGGGTCTCTTTTCCAGCGGCGATGAGCTGAGCTCCGAGCGCTTCGTCATTGGTCATGAGTCCGCAGCACTGTTTACCGAGAGCCACGACCACTGCACCCGTTAACGTCGCTGCGTTCACAACACAGTCGGGTTTAAAATCTTGGGCGTAGTCGAGAGCATCCGCCAGGATCAAGCGTCCTTCAGCGTCCGTGTTGATAATTTCAACGGTTTTTCCGCTTCGTCCGGTGATCACGCAGCCCGGAGTAATCGCATCACCATCCGGCATGTTTTCGGTGAATGCGAGAATACAGATCACGCGCTTATTCAGTTTTCGGCGAGCAGCCAAGATCGTCGCACCGAAGAGGGTCGCAGCGCCGGTCATATCGTGCTTCATATCTTCCATGCGCATGGAAGGTTTAATCGAAATCCCCCCCGTATCCATGGTGATTCCTTTACCGACGAGCGCGATCGTTTTTTCTGCGCCTTTCGGATGATAATCCAAGACCACGATTTTTCCTTGGCGCTCGGATCCTTGTCCAACCGCTAAGAAGAGATTCATATTTTCTTTTTTCGCATCGGCTTCAGATAGAACTTTGCATGTGATGCCGAGTTCTTTCGCGTACCGTTTCGCTTCTTCAGCGAAGTACTCTGGCGTTCCGTAGTTGGTGGGCTCGTTCGACCAGTCGCGGGTCACGTTCACGCATTCCGCAACGATCATCACGTCTTTAGCGAGCGCCGGTAGAGATTTCGCGAGCGCTTTATTTTTAGAAACCAAGGTCACTTTTTCTGGACCGACGAATGCGGACTGACCTTCTTCTTTTTTCTTATATTTGTCGAAACGGTAAGCGGAGAGAGCGAAGCCTTCTGCAAATCCGCGCATCGCGTTTTCAATGTCGCTCTGAACAGATTTCGGGTCCTCAATGAGGCCGTCAAAAAGAACGGATACGCTTTTTGCCTTTTCAGCGGCTAACTTTCCTAAAACCGCGGATCCAGCGATCCGCATTTTTTCAGCCGTTAAATCTTTCGCTTGTCCTGCACCGACTAAGATCGCGTGCTTAGCGCCTTTTCCTTGAAAAGGAAGGTATTGAACTTGTCCGACTTTCGCCGTGAAGGTGTCTCCACTTTTTCGATATTTTTCGACGATCCCTTTGTAAGGACCTTTCGGGGCAATGGCCTTCTTACCGCCATCTTGGAACACGAAAACGACTTCAGCATCGCTTTTAGCAGCTGCTGATTTACCTTCAATACGTGCGACTTTAATCATGGTGTCTCCGATAAAATTGATGAGGATTTTTGATAACATAGGGCTTAAAATGAGAGAACAGTGAAGAAGATCGATCGTTACCTTTTGACGGAAATCCTAGGACCATTCGGCGGTGGGTTAATCTTCTTTTCCTTCATCTTTCTGATGTTCCAATCATTACGCCTTGCAGAAAGTTTCATTGTGCATGGCGCACCAGGCGGCGTCCTGCTCAAGATTACTGGACTCTTTCTTGTCAGCTTCCTTCCGATCTCTTTACCTCTGGCATTCCTCATTTCCGTGCTCGTGGGTTTCGGCCGCTTATCGGCCGACTCGGAGCTAGTCGCCATGAAAGCGAACGGGATGAGCCTCTGGCGCCTGACAAAGCCCGTCCTCTGGCTCGGCGCTGCGGTAGCCCTGGTCTCAAGTGCGCTCTATCTGGAATGGGTTCCGATGAGCTCGTCAGAACTCAGCCGCACGATCACTCAACTCAGTAATACGAAGGCCGTGGCGGCGATCCGCGAGGGTACTTTCACCTCGGGATTCTTCGATCTACTGATTTACGCCGACAAAGTGGACAGTCGCACGAATCGCATGAGCAAGGTCTTCATCTATGACGAGAGAAATCCTAAGAGTCCACTCACAGTCGTCGCGCGTGATGGTGAGATGGTTCCCGTAAAAAGCAGGGATGATTTAGGAAGCTCAGCCGCCTTAAAGCTTTACTCAGGGAATATTCACTCCATCGATATCGAAGAGAACATCTATAAAAAGGTGAATTTTCGCGAATATAACCTGTTTTTGAAGGTCGAAGCAGGAAGTGACGACGCCTCAGTGAAGCCGAAGTCCCGCCCCTTCCACTCGCTTCGAAAAATTATGAAGACGGAACCTAATCCGAAGATGGTGCTCGAATACGAAGCCGAAATCTGGCGTCGTCACGCGATGGCGCTCGCTCCGCTCTTCTTCGTTTTCCTCGGAATTGGATTCGGAACGGCTCGCACGCGTGCGGTTCGCTCGGGCGCGACGCTCATCACGCTTGCGATCATCGTTCCCTACTGGATGATTCAGGCGGGCTGCATTCGAATCGTTCACATGGGCCTTCTTCCCGCCGCCCTGGGACTCATGATTCCAAATGTGATTTTAGGAATTGTGGGCTACCGAGCATTCAAAGCTGCTTCTTGGTAAGATTTTCTAAAACTTTCACCTCATGTGAATTTCTCAATTTTTTAAAAAAGAGCCTGTTTTCCGTTAGAATTTCGTCAGATTTTTGACTTGATTTTCGAAACTCGCCGAAAAACCCGAGGAAATCGCATCCTTTGGGGATAACTTTCACAGGTCTTGTTTAAAACCGGGGATCTAAGGAAAAATAAGTATAGCTATCATATACTTAAGGCGTGTGGATAAACTGAATTTATCGTGTGGATGAAATCAACCCTCGGTTGATGCGGCGCTCTGGGTCTCAAAATCTGGACCCTTGGTTTTCGGGAGCTCAGCACCAGACTTGAATTTTTCATCAATCTTTTCAACGGGTTGCGGAGGCCACACCCATGTAGCCGTCGAATTCAACAAAAGCTGCCCCGGAGCCTTCGACATTGGGCGAAAGATCGCTCCTGAGGCGTTCACAGTAACGGAGTCGGGATTGGATACCTGAAAGCGGATCGTGTTCTTTCCGCGTAATACGAGGATTTTGTCGGCCTTCAGGGTGAACTTCATAATCTTCTTTTCGTCGCACTGATAGCGAACAACCACATCCGTAAGGGCTCTCACGATGACCTTGTACTTCACGTCTTTCAGATCGTAATCGAGACCACTCTGCAATTCGTCGGGCTTTTCGCTGGCAGGAGCAGTCGATGGCGCAGGCGAAGCGGCAGCAACGGCGGTTGGAGCTGGTGTCGCGGGAACTGATGTCGGTGCAGCTGTCGCGCTTGCAACCGCGGTCGGTTTGGGGGTCGCGGGAACCGGGGTCGCAGGTGCAGCTGTCGGTGTCGGGAGCGCAAGAACAAGCGGAGTTTTCGGCGCTACAAACTTAGCAACAACCGTCGCCGGTGCCAAAGACGCACTTGGAACAGGAGTGCTTGGCGAAGGACTGCCAGCGACGGCTGTCCCTTCCGGCGAAGCAATCGGGCTGCCAGACGCCTGAATTTTCTCAATGTGCTCTGAGTGCCTTTTCTTGAGCGACGGCTTAAAAACAAAAACCACCAGTGCGCCGAGAAGTAGAATTCCAGTCATCGTCGCGGATAAAACTTTCTTCGCCTGCTCGCCTTCTGGCCGCTCAAACGCGTAACCGCTATGACCCGCGTCCTTATTCGGACGTTCTTTCGAATGCTGTTCGAGAAAAGCGCGATAGCGACTCAGAACCTGATTTCCATCGAGCCCGATAAATTTCGCGTAGTTTTTTACAAAGCCTCGGACGAAAGGGAGAGCCGGAAGGTCTGAATAGTGATCGCTCTCGAGCGCATAGAGCACACGCTGACTAATCTTAGTCGCAGAGGCCACCTGTTCAATGGATAGGCCTCTCCGTTCGCGTTCTGAACGAAGAAACTCTCCTAAACTTTCTGCTGTTGCGGGGGTATCTTCCATCGAGCCTGGTCTCTATCCTTCGTTGCTCTACTGCAGTTTGCGTAAGCGGTCTTGTGCCGTCAGAGCCGCCTTGGTTTCTGGAAAATTCTGCTGAAATTCTAAATATTTCTTACGAGCTAAATCATTTTTCTTCTCGCGCTCAAGCGCCATACCGAGTGCAAGGTGCGCATCCGGGAAAGCTGAACACAATTTAGTGGAGGCCTTTTCGTAAAACTTCGTCGCGGCCGATAGCTCGTTTCTTTTCAATGCAATATGCCCTTTGTAATAAAGGGCGATGCACGCATTTGCAGGATTATCGGTAATAGCCTTATCAAAAACCATCGTCGCTTCTTCGAGTTTACCTTCGCGATACGCAATGATTCCTAAACTTGTGTTTGCTTTATACGCCTCGCGGAAAGTCGAATCACTCGCGGCTTTTCTAAGAAATTTCTGCGCTTCGGGAATGCGGTTAGCATCCATCAAAAGTTTTCCGTAAGTGTTATTCGCGTAAGAATTATTCGGATCGAGCTCGACCGAATGCTTCATTTCAGTAAGCGCGCGCGCGTAGTCCTTTCGCATATGAAAGGCGAGCGCCTTGGCATGATAAATGGGTGCATAATTCGGATCGTAGCCTTCAGCCGTTTTCAAATACTGAAGCGCTCCGATCGGATCCTTTTCAATCATCGATCCATTTGCTGCCTCAACGAGGATCGCGGCCTTCTCGCGTGGAGTGCCTTTGATTTCCTCAGTGGACGAAGTCTTCGGAGTAGACGAACATGATCCAAAAAGAAAAAGCGGGATTAGAAGAGACGCTAAAGTCTTGCAAGTTCTCGAAACCATTCTTCTTTTAATTTACGAGGTGCTTCCTTACGTGTCAAAGGAGAGTTACGATGTCCGTTATGAAAACAGTTTCAAAAAATAAGAGTTCATCCCTAATTTTACTGAGTGTACTTCTACTTTCCTCGCTTGGACTTCTCGCTCTATCCGCCCCTAGCAGGGCTGCCGAGCCAAGTTCGATCTTCAGTTCTGTGCCGGGTGAGATCCGGTTAGAGAAAGTACCTCTCGCCAAAAGTTTGACGATCGATGTGGATGGAAAAAAGGAAAGTTTGAAACGCGTTGCGGCTGGAATTCGAAAAAAACAGATCGCGATTCTTTGGCCTAAGGTCTACGTCGGCCAGGTCTTCATGAATGATGATGCTGTCTTCCAGAAATCAACGATCGCCGCTGCGTTCGATTCAATTGAAAAGGCTTCTGTCGCGGCAATGTCGATGACCTTCCTCCGCGACGTCGATAACGCAAAACTCCTCGCGGGCTTCACCGACTCGCTCGCTGAAAATCGCTTCTTTCCAGATAAGGACCCTGTCGCAAAAGAACTCCTCGATATGGTGAAAAAAAGTGGGGACATAAAAGAGGGCCAAACGATTTGGATTGGTCTTAAGAAAAATGGCGATGCGAACCAGACCTTGCTCTTCGTGAACGGCGAAGGCTTTCTTCAAAAAGCTCTCGTAGGAATTGGAGCTTCAAGGCGCATCTTTTCGATGTGGTTTGGTCGCGCAGCCGACTCTGGGATTAAAGACCTCCAGGAACAGCTACTCGCCGCGGATAAGAGTGGTGTAGCCGAAAAACGAAACTGGTAAGATAGCCCGAGTTTTAGGCGAACCTCACTAGTCCTCAGCTAAAGGACATCGTGTGTGATATCTCTGCAGTTCACCTTCGTTGAGAAAAGATCTTCAATCTTATCAAACACGGTGTATCTCGCGCCCAAGACTATTTGCTTCCGAACAAAGGATTTGATGATCCCGTCTCGCACCTTCGCGGGAACAGTTTTAGCGTATTCCTCATTCAGAATAATCAACAAATCCTTCACAACACCTAAGCTCATGCGGCTTGGCAGTCGGACTCGATGGAAGTTGAGGCGATCGAGAATTTTTACAAATACTTCGTTCATCGGAAGACGTGTACCGTCGGCATTCACGTACTTCAGAATCGCCTCAATTTCGGAGGCTAGAAGCGCCTGAGTTTCTCTCGAAATCACGTTGGGCGCGTCGTGGAGTTTAACAAAGGTCTCTGAAAGAATTTTTGCACCTTTTGTCTTGTCGTCATGACCCAATCCCAAGAATATCTTTGCTAAATAATACGGATCGCCCTCCGTGAAAAAGCGATTCCGATTGAGCGAATAGGACTGAGCTAGATCGAGAGGATAAATCCTCTTCGAACTGGCATCGATCAAATAGTTTCCAATGTGGCGATCGGCATCGAATTGGCCTGCAAATAGAAACTCAAGTTCCGTTTTTAAAATATACGGACCGACTTCAAGCTTCTGGGCTTCTGTGAGCATGTCGAATGTAACCGCGCCCTTAACTTCCGAATAAAAAAGAACGCTATCCCCCTGCACACTTTTCGAAGATGCGCTCACGGGTTGGAAACGCCACCCTTTATAAGAGCGAACCTTTCCGTACAATTCGTTCATTTTTTTCGTGAGATCAAATTCACGTTTAAACTGGATTTCATCCGCGAGCTGCTGCCTGAGAGTCCGAATATAATAATCGTAATCGAATTTGTTCGCGTAACCCTCGTCCTTCCTGAGTTCTGTCATCCATCTCTCAGAAAGGTCGAGCGTGTCTCGAATCGTGTCATCCAGAAATGGTCTACGAATATAAACCGCTTCCGAGCGGCCATCGGAAAACTCAACCGACACGACAAATTTGATCGAACCCGAGCCCAGGAGTTTCTTTACGCGCGTAATTTTCGAAAACTCTTCGGGACTCATACGCCCACGTAACAAGCCGTAGATTTCAGAGCGGGTAGGAGGAGCCGCGCGATTTTTCGCCTTACTCAATTCCGCAGAACGCTCCGGACCAAAAACCTGCATGATAGAGGCCATTTGCGCGAACTTGATTCCTGGAGTTCCAAATAGCTCAAGAGTCTTCAAAAGTTCATTTTGAGGCTTCGGCGAATACGTACTGATCAAGTAAGACAGGGTAAGCGAATGCTCGTGGGCTGGAAGAGCCTTAATGTAGGACTCAAAAAGAAGTCGCTTCTCGTCGTTCCCTTTAAAGCCCGCAAGCTCGTAGAGTTCATTACGAACCTCAGGCCCCTTAAACCATAAACCATGCCCTCTTGTTCCGATGAGGACTTCGGACAACACTAATTTTTCGCCATCGCTGGCATCACGAATAAAGGTCTCCAAATAATCGAAGATTGCTTCAACTTCGGCGGTCTTATTTGAGGCCTTACCCACCGTCTCGATCACACGTTTTAAATTTGGAATCGTCCGAATCAGATCATCCACCGGGTTTTGAATGTGTCTAAGAAACTGGAGTTTTTCTTTCACACTCAAGTACTCGAGCGAAACTGAAAGAGCCGAGAGCGCGTTTAATGTACGTGGATCAATCCCCTTATAATTAAAACTCTTCATTGGCTCGATGAAGCGCATGCATTGTTTTTCACTCAACTCGAGCTTCCAGGCGATTTCTTCGATGAAATCATCTTTAAATCGCGAGGAAGGTTGGTTGTAACGCTGGATTGTCCCGACGAGGTCGAAAACTACATTATCCGGAACCTTACCTTTGACTTTCGAAAGCTCATCGAGTTTTGGTTCGACCAGGTGTCGAGTCATCAACATCTTCATACGCTCCGAGCGCAGCTGATCTCTACCCAGTACAGCCTCGGCCATACGAGTCTTTTCAGGCTCGATCGCATTCAGCCAACCCTTCAGGAGGTTTTCCTCAAAAAACTCATCCGTGTATCGGTTTGCACGTTTCGCAGTAAAGATGTTCCAGAGCGTGAGTTTCTGCTCCGGAGAAAGATCCTCGACCGGAACTACAGGGACAAACTCGAACAACAGGCGATCGAATGGGCCGCCATTAAACTGTTGTCGAATTTCCGCAGACAACCACATTCCGTCCGGATTGAAAACCAAAGCGAGGTACTCTTGAGCTTTCGCAAAGTTTTCCACGAAGATCCGTCTAAATTCTGGATCAGTGACTGAAAAGTTTTTAAACTGTTTCGTATAGCCGATGTACTTCAGAAAATCAGACTTCAACCCCTTGTGCACCTTTGCAAGCGGCTCTACATAATCCGGATGATATTTCAATTTCACTTTCAAGGCGTTGTTTGTCGATTCACGCTGATCGAGTGCTCGATCAAATTTACCCAGATCAAAACTATCTAAAACATATTTTAAGAACGTTCCGGGCGCTTTCTCAGCACCTTCCTGGAGATCCTTCCAAATGATATGAGTCGAAAAATGGTCTAATGCGGTCACCGCTGTGCGCATCTTCCCCTCGACAGGTTCAAGGAGTTTTGCAGACCTAGTCGCGTAGACCTCCGGCGTAATCTGTTTTCGCTTTCTCAGGATATCAAGAATCTTTAACTCGTTATTTGTCCCTTGCTTTATAGAGTTCCAATACAGTTCCTCCTCCCCGGCTTTAATGAGCGGAAACATATCTGCATAGAACTGCCAGTTGAGCGGACCATTAGGCACGCTGTTATAAATGTAGGTCAATTTCTTCTTAAGATCGGGGAGGCCGCCGATTAAAACTTCGTGAATCGGTTCTGCGACTTTTTCGGGCTGAGCGTTCGCATAGTTCGCCCAGTTTCCGAAAAATCTGGCTGAAGAATTTGATTTCACGAATTCATCTGCTTTCTGATAATATTCGGCGTAAAAGACGATCGCTTTTTGGTTTTGATCGCTGTTGAAGATTTCCTGAATCCGATTCCAGTACGCGCCCAGGTAGGGTCGATCAGCCTTTTGTAAAATCGGGAGGTTTTCTTTGTAGGGCGACACCTGCCAACTGAGAAGGCTTGGGCGTTCACTTGATGTTAACATTTGAGCAAGATCAATTCCCAATGCGGGCGGATTATCCGCGTGTCGAAGTAAATCCTCGACAGGTACGCCAAATACATCGTTATAGACCGCTAAAAACGCTGCATCTTTCCTAGCGCGTTCTTTCAAATAGAGGAGCGGAACGCGTTCATAGAGAAAATACTTCATCATTCGTGGGATGAATTTTTGTTCCGAAAATGGAACCTGTGACATGATTTTTTTGAGTTCCGCATACGCAAAGTGATCGATTTTCTCGGTTTGATTGAAAGTGATCCCACGGGCCCATCTCGCTAAGTGGAACTCCACTTGAATGAGCTCATCGTGCGCTCCCACTTCAGTTGCCAACTGCTCAAAAGCCTTCTCAATGAGATTGCGCTCAAAGAGTGGGTCGAGGTGATCAATCGCATGAACTTTTTCGGGAACGCTCATCTCGCTCCAAGCTTTTTCAAATGCTTGAGTCTGAAGATCCGAGAGGATTTTTGGTGTTTCACCGAGCGGTAATCTAAAAGCGCGCGCTTGATTTGGCCTTCTAGCCCAGGGAGAGACGCGCACCTGTCTCTTCTTATAAGAATCTGGGAAATAGGTCCCAGGCGCTACCAGGTCGTCGTAAGTATTAAACGCTGAGAGCGCCAGTGACTTACACCTGAGCACTCCTTCACGCTTATTTTCGGAGTTCGCCAAGATGCTATCGTAAAACGCGAGATAAGCCTTCTGTTCGTCGGAGTTTGGGGCGTAACCTTCTTGAACGATCTGATTCAATAGCTTCGTGTATCGGCGATTTGAATATGCTGAGCCACTCTCTCGAAGGTTGCGCTTCAATAGTTCAAGGACCCGCGAAAACTCGCTCGCGTTTTCTGGTAATCCGCTAATGAACATGCCTCGAACTTGCGTCCGTAAACTTGTACCCGTCTCGGCAATCTTACTTTCGAGTAACAGATCCCCCACGGGAACCGAAATCGCCTTCGCTTCCACTAGCCCTTCCTTCATTCGAAGTTGAGTAAGCGCTCCACGATTCAAGTTGAGGCGTAAGTTATCCTGAGGATGCGTAGATAGTCCGCCCTGTAAAATTCGAATAACTCGATTCGAGTTTTCGGGTTTATCACCAAATAAGAGCTGAAGACCTGTGAGCATGTTATCGGGCGGAAGTTCTGCGTCTTTCAGAAGTCGCATACCTAAGAAGTCAGTAGTCGCTTCGTCCACCTGACCATGATTAAAAGTCGATTTATCCTGGGCGCTTCTCCAACTCCACTTGACGGTTTCATCCTGTTTCGGGTGTGCAAACTCGTGCGCGATGACTCCCGTCATACCATCCAGGACTTTCTGAAAAAGTTCCGGATTCAAATCTGAAACCTTTTTCCCAGCTCCCTGTAGAGTAGCGGCCATTTTATCAAGTAAGCCCGTCGAGAAGTAAACGTAACCTCGATAACTCTCAAACCCAGCATTCCGAAACTTCGCTACAAAGGCGGTCGGCTCATCTGACGCCAAGATTTCAATCCGATAGGTCGGATATTGATCGCCGTGTTTCATAACGGACTCTGTGAGGCGCTCCGTCACTTCGTCTAACCAAGATCTCCAGGCCGTTAGACCGCTCGCCTCCAGATCGATCACTGCATAGCTATCAAAAATTCCCTTCAGGTGAGATGCTTCTTTGTTTGAAAGTCCGCGAACGTATTTTTCATAGACGTGGAACTTCAGCTCGTCGCTTGCAGGTTTTCGAAGCCGCTTGACCTGAGAGGAGGTTATTGCGGGCGAATTTTTTTCCTTCGCTTCGACCGAAAAAATGGGTGAAGCGAGTGCTAAAGCGAAAGCGATAGAAGTAATAAAGTGAATGCCAGAAGCCGACATTCGCATTACGCGCCAACAAGAAGTAGAAAGTAGCATCTCTTCTCAATCGGCTAAATGAATGTCGTTCTTAATTTTTCAAAAACGTCAATTTCTTGTCTCAGCTCTTCGCACCAGAACACCCACCGCCTCAACGTGGGGGGTCTGAGGAAAAAGGTCAAAGATGGATATTTCGACAATTTTCCAACCCTGCTTCTGGAACCGCGCCACATCGCGCGCAAAGGAATCTGGGTCGCACCCCACCGCAATGATCTTCTGGACTCCCGTCAAATCGAGACTTCGAGAAATCTTGTTCTGCTGCTCTCCGAGTCCTTCCCTAGGCGGATCAATGATCGCGACTCCCGGCCCTTTCAATGCCCAGACTCCTTTTTCAAACTCATGCGCGCGACGATCCATCCACTTCGGCGCATCGGTTTGAAAGAACCGATAGTTCGGCGGCTGTTCCGGTCCACCACCACGGGGCGCCCCCACATCCACGCAATCGACCCATGCAACGCGCTTTTCGAGCCCGAGAGAAAGGTTCCCGTTCCCACCGTAAAGATCTAATACGTGGGCACCATCCTCGATGTGGCCCTGAACGTAGTGTTTTAGTTTTTCGTTCTGCTCATCGTTCACTTGGCGAAAACCTAAGGCGCCATGCCGATCATTCCAGGATTCGCGAACCTGTCCGTCGGGTAAAACCTCGATCTCTACTTTGAATTCTCCGCCTTTTTCTAGGCCCTTTTTCCGAATTTCTGGAAGAACGCGGTTCAACTCCTCGCGTGCGATTTCACAGCGCTGAATGGCGACAAGGCTTCGGGAGCGTTTTGAGAAAAAACCCACCTCTGCACCGACTCCACGAAGTTGAATTCGATTTCTGTATCCGAATGGATTTTCAGCTGGAAATTCCTGGTGACTCTCAGGGAGCGAAACTTGGGTGCGTGCGAGGGCGTGGAAAACTCCATCGCGTTTCACTTGCCATTGTTTTTTATACGGGACGTGTTGCCACGCGCAGCCGCCACAGCGACCGAAAACTTCACACTTCGGGGAAACGCGATCAGGCGACGCTTGGATGAGTTCAACGAGTTCAGCCTCAACAAATCGTTTCTCCTCCCGGACAATCCGAACTTCGGCTACATCGCCCGAAAGCGTCTGAGGCACGAAAACGACGCGGCGACCCTGAGGGGTGTCTTGACGCGCCACGCCGGACCCTGAACGCGAAAGATCCTCGATTTCTACTCTCAGGGTTGGGTGGGTCTTATCCGATACGGTCTTAGAGTCCATGAATGGGCCAGGTATGGAGATGTTGAATGAAAAAGTCAACTGCACAATCTACTGAAAAAACGGCTACGCCAGCGACTTCAAAGACCGCTCCGCAAGTCGATACGCCTGCACCCGCTGGGTTCTGGACCGAGGTCTTTTTTACTGAAGGCGGAGTCTCCCTCCTGATCATTTTCCCACTGACCGTCCTGTATTTTTTAGTCCGCGCAGTCACCTAAACTACCCCCACTCGTCACCCGTATTAAGCTTTCTCGCGGCTCGCAGTTCTGGTACCTAAAACCAGCTCCGCCATGTCTAAAAACATCAGAAACTTCTGCATTATCGCGCATATCGATCACGGTAAATCGACGCTGGCTGACCGCTTACTCGAGCGAACAGGTACGGTGAGTTCTCGTGAGATGGAAGCCCAACTCCTCGATTCGATGGATATCGAACGAGAGCGCGGCATCACCATCAAAGCACAAAGCGCGCGCTTAAATTACAAAGCAAAAGACGGGCAGACTTACGTCTTAAACCTCATCGATACGCCCGGACACGTGGACTTTACTTACGAAGTGTCGCGATCACTCGCAGCCTGCGAAGGCGCGATTCTGGTCGTGGATGCATCTCAGGGAGTTGAAGCCCAAACGCTCGCAAACGTTTTCATGGCGCTTGAAAACAATCTCGAAGTCTTCCCCGCCATCAATAAGATCGACCTTCCTTCTGCTGACCCCGAGCGTGTGAAAGCAGAAATCGATGAAGTGATTGGGCTTGTCGACACCTCCCGTTCGGTCATGTGTTCGGCAAAATCGGGAATCGGCATCGACGACATTTTAGAAGCCGTCGTAAAAAATTTTCCCGCACCCAAAGACGCAGACGATGAACCCCTTCGCGCTCTCATCTTCGACAGCTGGTACGACACCTATCAAGGCGTGATCGCACTCGCGCGCGTGTTTGAAGGTAAGATCAAGAAGGGCACGAAGATTTATCTCCACCACGCTGGAAAACAATTCGAAGTTCAGCGCCTCGGGATCTTTACTCCGAAATTCAAAGACGTCGATTCCGTCGCTTCCGGTGAAGTCGTAGCCATCGTTTGCGGAATTCGCGACGTTCGCGACATGAAGGTCGGAGACACGATCATGGATGTCGATAATCCTGCGAAGGCGGCGCTCGGCGGCTTCAAAGAAGCAAAACCCATGGTTTTCTGCGGCGTCTATCCAATCGATGCAGATCAGTACAACGACCTAAAAGAGTCGCTTGAAAAGCTGCGCTTGAACGACTCTGCGATCACCTACGAACCTGAGACTTCGACCGCACTTGGATTCGGATTCCGCTGCGGATTCTTGGGCCTCCTTCACATGGAAGTCGTTCAAGAGCGCCTCGAGCGCGAATACAACCTGAACCTCATCACGACCGCTCCTTCTGTGGTCTATAAGGTCACAAAAACGAACGGTGAAACGCTGCTCGTCGACAACCCCGCAAAACTTCCTGATCAGACGCTTATCGAAAAGATCGAAGAGCCCTACATCAAGATCACCGTTCACATGCCAGCCGAATACGTTGGCGCTGTGATGCAGATCCTAAATGATCGTCGCGGAACTCAAGTCAAAATGGATTACATCACGAAGGATCGTGTCACGCTCCTTTATGATTTGCCGTTGAACGAAATGGTTTTTGATTTCTTCGACAAATTAAAATCTGCAACCAAAGGCTACGCTTCGATGGATTACGAGTTAGCTGACTATCATGAAGCTGATCTCGTGAAACTCGACGTTCTCATTAACGGCGAACCTGTCGACGCGCTCTCACTCATGATTCACCGAGCGAAGGCCGCAATTCGCGGGCGCGAGCTCGTGAAGAAGATGAAAGAACTCATCGATCGCCAGATGTTCGAAATCGCGATTCAAGCCGCAATCGGATCGAAAATCGTCGCTCGCGAAAGCCTCTCCGCCCTTCGGAAAAACGTGACGGCGAAGTGCTATGGTGGCGATATTTCTCGTAAGCGGAAACTCTTAGAGAAACAAAAAGAAGGTAAAAAGCGGATGAAGCAGGTCGGCTCGGTGGAGATCCCACAGGAAGCCTTCCTGGCGGTATTGAAGGTTGATTAATTTTCAGACAGACTGAGAGTGAGTAACCCGTGGAGAAAGCAGAACAGGAAGAGTCAAAGAGCATCCTGAAGGACTACGGAATCGCAATCGGCGCCGCAGTCTTTATCGCTCTCTTTATCCGATTTTTTCTCGTTGAAGCCTACCGAATGCCTTCGGGTGCGATGGCACCTACAATTGAAGCGGGTGATACACTCTTCGTTTCAAAACTATCCTACGGAATCCGGCTCCCAGGCGAAGATACTGAGCGCCTTTTTGAGACTAAACCTAAACTCGGAGACGTCATTGTTTTCGAGTTTCCCGATGAACCGAAGCGCGAATACATCAAGCGCGTTGTTGGACTTCCGGGCGATAAAATCAAAATCGAAGGCAGTAGACTCTTCCGAAATGGTACCCTCATCAGCGAGTTCGCAAACGCGAACGACCTCTGTGGGAAAGAGCCTGCTGCCAGCGGCGAGAAATACACCATCTGCATGGAACAACCCCTGATGGAGGCCGCCCCTGAGGTCGAGGTTCCCGCGAACCAGGTTTTCGTGGTCGGAGATTATCGCTCCGTTCCTACCGAACCACGCCGCTTGAAGCTTTTCGGCCTGGCACCCATTTCGAAGATTAAAGGCAAAGCAAAATTCATCTGGATCTCGATCAATCCTCCGGGAGCGACGGGCGCAGGTGGGGATTGGTTTTCCAGGATCCGGTTTGACCGAATCCTAAAATCAATTCGCTAGCTTTCGTGTTGAAGTGACCGAAACAGATAGAAGGAGTGAACGGATATGAAGCATCTTTTAGCGGCTGCAGACCTCTCAAAAGACGAAATCCGTTACCTTTTAGATGTCGCGAAGAAAATGGCTCCGATCGTAAAAGAAGACGGCAGCATTCCACTCCTTCAGGGAAAAACGATCGTCAATCTCTTCTTCGAAAACTCGACCCGTACTCGCTCTTCTTTTGAATTGGCTATTCGGAAATTAGGCGCAGGGTCACTCAACTTCGCGTCTTCCACATCTTCGACAACGAAGGGCGAAACGCTCATCGACACGGCTAAAAACCTGGAAGCGATGGGACCTCACGCGATTGTGGTTCGCCACAGCTCTGCAGGCTCTCCTCACACTCTTGCAAAGAACGTCAACGTCCCTGTCGTGAATGCGGGCGACGGCTTTCACGAACACCCAACTCAAGGTCTGCTTGATCTCTACACGATGGAGTCGAAACTTGGGTCGGTTCAGGGAAAACACGTCGTCATCCTGGGTGACATCGCCCACTCACGCGTGGCGAGATCTAATATTCACTTACTCCGAAAAATGGGAGCGACCGTCTCGGTCTGCGCCCCCCCGACTCTTCTACCACCTAAACCTGAAACTTTGGGTGTGAACTTCGCCTATCGACCCGAAGAGCTTCTTCCAAAGGCCGATGTGGTGATGGCTCTCCGAATCCAACTCGAACGTCAGAATCGCATGCAGATTCCGTCCATCAACGAGTACTCGCAGTTCTGGGGCTTGAATCGCGAACGCGCGAAACTTTTAAAACCAGGCGCAATCATCCTGCACCCAGGTCCCGTCAACCGGGGCGTGGAGCTTGATCCGGAAGTAGCGGACGGACCACGTTCCGTGATTTTAGATCAGGTGCTAAATGGTGTCCTGATTCGAATGGCCGTACTCGCAACCGTAGTCGAACCGAAAAAACTTGATGCTTGGATGAAAGACGGACAGATCCGAGGTGGAAAATGAGTACTAAAATTCTGATCCGTAACGGTAAAGTGATCGATCCCTATCAAAAGATTAACCGCGAGAGCGACATCCTCATCGTGGACGGAAAAATCTCAGCGATTGATAAACCGGGTTCCATCCCCGCAGACGCTGGAACAAAAGTTCTAAACGCAAAAGGCGCTTGGGTCATGCCGGGACTCATCGACCTCCACGTTCACCTTCGCGAACCCGGACAAGAGTACAAAGAAAATATCGAAACCGGCACACGTGCAGCCGCAGCTGGTGGCTTTACCAGTGTCGCCTGCATGGCAAACACGATGCCTGTGAACGACACGCCCTACATCACCGCCTACATTCGCGAAAAAGCGAAGGCTGTCGCTTCCTGCCGCGTCCACATCGTTGGAGCGGTAACCAAGGGACTCCAGGGCGAGGAACTCGCTGAAATCGGCGGAATGATTCAAGAGGGCGCGGTCGCCATTTCCGATGATGGAAAGCCCGTGATGAACTCCTATCTGATGCGAAAAGCGATGGACTACGCTAAGGCCTTCGGTGTTCCTGTGATTTCGCACGCGGAAGATGAGAACTTGGTCGCGAAGGCCGCGATGAACGAAAGCGCACTGTCGAATGAATTGGGCCTACGCGGTGTTCCCGCCGCGAGCGAAGAAATCATGATCGCGCGCGAAGTGGC